>JAZRQQ010000082.1:0-173358 GCA_045649935.1 Acutalibacteraceae bacterium
CCCACTATCATATATAAATCTCAGGGCAGAGTAACTCTCGGCAGAGCAATATTTATGGTTTTCTTATTCATAGTTGCAGGTGCCGTAGTTACCTTCTTAAGAAATAAGAAAAGAATCGATGAGTACCGTGAAGAAAAAGAAATTCGTTCTTCGGCAGAAAAACAGGAGGTGTAACCGATGCTCATATTAAAAGATATAGTTAAAGATTATACGGTGGGTGATACAACCGTAAAGGCATTGAGAAAAATCAGTATCAATTTCAGAGAAAATGAATTTGTTTCAATTCTCGGACCTTCCGGTTGCGGTAAGACAACATTACTTAATATTATCGGCGGTCTTGACCGTTACACAAGCGGTGATCTTATAATCAACGGCAAGTCAACCAAAACCTTCAACGACAGAAACTGGGATACATACCGAAACCATTCAATCGGTTTTATTTTCCAGAGCTATAACCTTATTCCCCATCAGAGTGTTCTTGCAAACGTTGAGCTTGCTCTCACACTTTCCGGCGTTTCTAAGAAGGAAAGAAGAGCAAGAGCAATTTCTGCACTTGAGCAGGTAGGACTTAAGGATCATATCTATAAGAAGCCCAATCAGATGTCCGGCGGCCAGATGCAGAGAGTTGCAATTGCCCGTGCACTTATAAACAATCCCGACATTCTTCTTGCTGACGAGCCCACCGGTGCTCTTGACAGTGGGACAAGCGTACAGGTAATGGAAATCCTTAAGGAAATTTCCAAGGATAAGCTTATTATTATGGTTACCCATAACCCTGAGCTTGCAGAGCAGTATTCCAACCGTATTATCAGATGCGTTGACGGTCAGGTTATCGGAGACTCAAATCCCTTTGAGCCGGGCTTCAACGATTTTGAAGCTGAAAAAATCAAGCAGGAGGAAGAAAAGAAAAAAGGCAGAAAGCCTTCAATGAGCCTTTCAACCGCTTTCGGTCTCAGCTTAAGAAACCTTGCTACCAAGAAGGGAAGAACTATCCTTACGGCTTTTGCAGGTTCAATCGGTATTATCGGTATCGCTCTTGTTATTGCTCTTTCAACGGGTATACAGAATTTTGTTGACAAGATTCAGAACGATACTCTTCTTGCTTATCCTCTGACAGTTGAAAATGAATCCCTTGATATGGATACTATCGTCAATACAATGACGGGTGTTAAGGTCGGTGAGCTTGACCATGATCTCGACAAGGTATACGTCAACGATATGTTCAACGAGATTATGAAGGAAATTCTTGCTAAGTCTGAGGCAAATAATCTCAGAACCTTCAAGAAATATATTGAGGACAATCAGGCAGCTTTTGATCAGGTATGTAATGACATTCAGTACAGATATACCACACCTATCAATGTTTTTGTTGCTGATACCAGTGAAAAGCTTGTTCAGGTTAACCCCAGCTCCCTTCTCGATAATATCGGTATCGGTCAGGTTATGGAAATGATGGAAAGCTTTATCGGTACGGGTCTCGGCTCATGGGCTGAGCTTATCGGTGATGAGGAAATCATCAAGAGTCAGTATGAGGTTCTTTACGGCAGAGTGCCCAGAGAAAAGAACGAGGTTGTTGTTATCACAGACAGCTACAATGAAATGAATGAAATCGTTCTTTACGGCTTAGGACTTCTTGACCAGAGTCAGTTCTCTTCCGATATTATGGGTGTTCTTTCAGGTACCTTTGATGAAGCAAGTATGAAGCAGAGCTATACCTATGAAGAAATCTGCGGTATGAGTTTCAAGCTCGTCCTCAACAGCGACTACCTTGTAAAGAACACGAAAACAGGTCTTTGGGAAGACAAGAGAATGGATACGGACTATGTGAAAAAGCTTGTTGACAACGGTCTTGATATCAAGGTTGTAGGTGTTCTCCGTCCTTATGCAAACGAAATGGTTTCTGCAACCTTAGGCGGTATCGGTTATCTTGATTCACTTGTTGATTATATTCTTGAGTCAACTGAAAAATCTCAGATTGTTCAGGAACAGCTTGCAAATCCCAATAAGGACGTGCTTACAGGTCTTGAATTTGTAACTCTTTCAGTAAATGATTTTGACCTTGCAGATATTGACCTGAGCCTTATTGATCTTAAGTATCTCGATCTCTCCTCCTTTATGAGTCTTCTCGGAGATTTTGATATGGGCAGCTTTGATATTTCAAGTCTTGCCAATATGTCATCAGGCTTTAATCTTGCAGATCTTACCGATCTTCAGAAAAAGCTTATTGAGGGTTATCTCAGCGATGAACAGGTGCTCGCTCTCAAGCAGGCATATGTCGATTCAATGAATGCTAAATGCTCATATGACAGAACAATGGAAATTATCGGTTATCAGCCTGCTGATACACCTACATCAATTTATTTCTATCCCAAGAGCTTTGACGATAAAGATACTCTTAATGAAATGATTGATTATTACAATAATGAGGTTACAGCTCAGGGACATCCCGAAGCAACAATCACTCCCACTGATGCTGTCGGTGCTCTTCTCTCTTCAATTACACAGATAATCAACATTGTTACTTATGTTCTTATTGTATTCATTGCAATTTCTCTTGTAGTTTCATCAATTATGATAGGTATTATCACTTATATCTCCGTTCTTGAAAGAACCAAGGAAATCGGTATTCTCCGTGCAATCGGTGCATCAAAGAAGGACGTTTCAAGCGTGTTCAACGTAGAGTCCTTTACAATAGGACTGACGGCGGGTATTATAGGTATAGGATGTACCTTGCTGCTTGAAATACCCATCAATATTCTTATCGGTGTTTATACGGGAACTGATGCACGCGCACAGTTACCCTTCACCGCAGCAATACTTCTTATTCTCATAAGTGTTACACTTACCTCTGTTGCAGGTCTTATGCCGTCAAGATTAGCGGCAAAGAAGGATCCCGTTGAGGCGCTTCGAACAGAATAAAATAATATAATACAATAATAAAAGGTCGCAGCTGTGTGACCTTTTATTATTTGTTAATCTTGTATAAAATTTTTCTTTCTGTCAAGAATTATTTCTACATAAAATAATTCATATTCACTTGCTATGAATTGCAGATAGTGATATACTAGTTAAAAAGTAGGAATTAAAAGGAAAAGAGGTGTCAGAATGAAGATTTCCACAAAGGGACGGTACGGTCTGCGTGTTATGGCGGATATTGCCAATAACGGTAAAGACGGCACACCGGTTGCTATAAAGGATATTGCTGAAAGAGAGCACCTTTCTGAAAAATATCTTGAGCAGATTGTAGGCTCACTTGTTAAGGACGGGCTGCTGCGGTCTGTACGCGGAGCCAAGGGCGGCTATCATCTGACACATTCAGCTGAAGAAATAACTGTTGAAGAAATTCTGAGGGCCACCGAGGGAAGTCTTGCTCCCGTTGCTTGTGCTGAAGATAACGGTAAATGTGAAAACTACTGTGACTGTCTGACCTCCTTTATATGGACGGAGATTTACAAGGCTACAATTGCCGTCGTCAGCAGTATAACCCTCAGGGACCTTGCAGAAAGAAGTTCCACACTTGAAAAAACAGAATTGGAGTGTATTAAATGAGATACGTATATGCAGATAATGCGGCAACAACACCCGTTTCAAAAAATGTTGTTGATGCTGTTCTTCCCTATATGACCGAGTTTTTCGGTAACCCCTCAAGCCTTTATCAGGTAGGTCAGAAGGCTTTCAAGGCTGTCGATAAGGCAAGACAGCAGGTAGCCGATGCTTTAGGCGCCGATAAGGATGAAATATTCTTTACCTCAGGCGGCTCTGAGGCTGACAACTGGGCAATCAGAGGTGCAGCAGCCTTAGGTGCAAAGAAGGGTAAAAAGCACCTTATCACAACAAAGATTGAGCACCATGCCGTGCTTCATACAATGGCTGCACTTGAAAAGGAAGGCTTCACCGTAACCTATCTTGAGGTATATGATAACGGTATTGTAAAGGTTGAGGATGTAGAAAAAGCTATTACCGATGAAACCTGTCTTGTTACAGTTATGTACGCAAACAATGAAATCGGTACAATTCAGCCTGTTGCGGAAATCGGTAAGCTCTGTAAGGAAAAGGGCGTTCTTTTCCACACAGACGCAGTACAGGCAGTAGGTCACGTCAATATTGATGTAAAAGAGCAGAACATTGATATGCTCTCTCTTTCAGGTCATAAGTTTCACGCAACGAAGGGTATCGGTGCCCTTTACTGCAGAAAGGGTATCCGTCTTCCTAACCTTATTGAGGGCGGCGGCCAGGAAAAAGGCAGAAGAGCCGGTACAGAAAATGTACCCGGTATCGTAGGACTCGGTGTAGCTATTACTGATATGTGTCAGAATATAGACGAAAATGCAAAGAAGGTAGCAGCTCTGCGTGACAAGCTCTTTGAGGGCGCAAGTAAAATTTCTCACTCAAGAATCAACGGTGATAAGGAGAAGAGACTTCCCGGTAACTTCAGTATGTGCTTTGAGGGTATAGAGGGTGAAAGCTTACTTCTTATGCTTGATATGCAGGGTGTATCTGCATCAAGCGGCAGTGCTTGTACCTCAGGCTCACTTGATCCCAGCCACGTGCTTCTTGCAATCGGACTTAAGCATGAGGTTGCTCACGGCTCACTGAGACTTTCACTCAGCGAAAACAATACTGAAGAGGATGTTGACTATATTCTTGAGGTATTACCTCCCATTGTAGAAAGACTTCGTGCAATGTCACCTCTCTGGGAACACATTATTGAAAATGAAAAGGCAGAAAAGGAGAACAGATAAAATGGAATACAGTGCAAAAGTAATGGAGCATTTCACAAATCCTCACAATGTAGGTGAAATAGCTGATGCAGACGGTATAGGTGAAATCGGTAACGCAAAATGCGGAGATATTATGAAGATGTATCTCAAAATTGAAAATGACGTTATCGTTGACGTTAAGTTCAAGACCTACGGCTGTGCATCTGCGATTGCAACAAGCTCAATTGCAACAGATATGATTAAGGGTCAGCCTATAAGCGAGGTTCTTAAGCTTACCAATAAGGCAGTTGTGGGAGCTCTTGACGCACTTCCCGCAGTTAAAATTCACTGCAGCGTGCTTGCAGAGCAGGCAGTCAAGGCTGCTCTTGCCGACTATTACAGAAAGCAGGGTATCGATCCCGAGCCTATCGTAGGTAAGATTGAGGACCACGATCACGAGGCTTGCAGCTTATAATTTAAGCTCAGCAGACAGCATATCACATAAAACGACAGTCCGAAACCGTTGCGTCAGCAGCGGTTTTATTTTTATCTTATTGTGTCTGCATTTTATTTCTCTTTTATTCATATCCTTATAATAGGTGATAAAATGTTTGCTACAGTGGAATTTTACAGTCCGGACGAAAGCTTCAGAGCAAGACTGAAAAGATTTTTCAGACCGCCCGAAATAATAACCGAAAAGGTATCTGTACCCGAAAATGAGTATTTTTATAAAATCAGAGTGCCTTTGAATAAAGGAAGGGTTCCTTACGATAAGCTCAGAAGAATATCAGCAGGCGTCTGTAACGGTCTTATTTTTCCTGAAAGCTTCAGATGTGAGGAGCCTGAAGGAATAAAAATCTACTCTTCAAGATATTTTTCAGAAACTGTTCTTTTCAATACGGCTGTATCTCTTATAAAGGAAAGTGTGTTTGCTCCCAATGAGACGCTTATAACTCTCGTTGATAAAAAAGGTGTGCTTGCAACGGAAGTCAGCCGTATTGTTCCTTATGCCGGTGAAATACGTGTAGTCACGGATAATACAAGAGCTTATGAATTTGCCTCACGGCGGATAATTGACGAATACGGTCTGTCTCTTCTTGTCAGTGATAAGCTTTCATCAATTCCCGGTGAGGGGATAGTCATATCCCTTGACAGCTCGTATATTCCTTTATATTTCAAGGGTCTTCTGATTACGGCACAGAGGAGATATCTGCCCTTTGCACGTGTACTTGCAGGTGAGGGTATAAGAGCAGACGAAAAATATATTGCCCTTTGTCCTGAGGGAACAGATACTGAAGCTTTTCTCTCTGCACTATGTGAGCTGTGCTTTGTAAGGGAGCTCAGAAAAACCGAGTACGAAAAATTAGTTGACATATCCTCTGCCGGCATATAAAATAAAGGGTGACCAAAGCTGACGGAGGTAAAAAAATGACCCAAAATGAATGTCTTGACTATATATATTCTTTCCGTAAGGTGCAGAAAAGCTCTTCTCACGAAAGAATAGAAAATCTGCTTTCGTATTTCGGAAGTCCTCATAAAAGCCTAAAATTTATTCACGTTGCGGGAACAAACGGAAAGGGCTCAGTTTCGGGAGCTCTTGCTTCGGTTTTTTCTCACGCAGGGTACAGAACAGGTCTTTTTACCTCACCCTTTGTAATTGAGTTCGGTGAAAGAATTCAGATTGACGGACGATATATTGACTCTGAAAGTCTTTGTGGAATCACATCGGAAATCAGAGAGAGAGTTGACCTTCTCAGTGAGGATATGAAGCCGACGGTTTTTGAGGTGACAACAGTTATTGCAATGATCTATTTCAGCCGTCAGAAATGTGATATTGTTATTCTTGAAGCAGGTATCGGAGGAGAACACGACAGCACAAATGTAATACCTGCACCCCTTGCCTGTGTTTTTATGTCTGTATCTCTTGATCATACGGAAATGCTCGGTAATACAGTAGCCGATATAGCAAGGGAAAAAAGCGGAATAATAAAAAAAGGCGCCCTTGTTGTTTCCTATCCGTACGCTCCCGGCTGTACATACTTTACGGGACAGACTAAGGATGCCTTTGATATATTCAGAGAAAAAGCCGAAGAAAAAGGCTGTCTCTTCACATCTGCCGATATTTCTCAACTTGAAATAATAAATCAGACTGCTCAACGCACGGAGCTTACATATAAGCATCTGAAGCTTGAAACAACACTCTGGGGTGATCATCAGATTGCAAATATAATAACTGCTGCCGAATGTGCTCTTGCCCTGAAAGAAAGAGGAGAGAAAATAGCCGACGGTGATATTGAAGCGGGAATAGCAGATTTTAAAATTCCCTGCCGTATGGAAAGAATAGGCAGTGAGCCGCTGACCGTGCTTGACGGAGGTCACAACGAGGGCTGTATGAAAGCCTTGAAGGCTATGGCCGAAAAATATCTTAAGGGCAGAAAAATAATTCTCCTTATGGCATCAATGAAGGATAAGGACTATAAAAAGGGCCTTGAAATTATTCTGCCCCTTTGTGAAAAGGCTGTATTTACCTGTACAGATAAATTAAGGGGAGAAAGTGCAGAGACTCTTATGGAGTGCGCTCTTACTCTCGGTGCAGAGGCTTATTCCTGTGAGGATGTGAATACAGCACTTGAAAAAGCTCTTTCTCTGACAGAAAAAGACGGTGTGCTTTTATGCTGCGGTTCATTCTATCTTGTAAGTGATGTGAGAAAAATTTTACTTTGCGACTGATTATTACAAAATAATACCTGTGGAATCCTTTATGATATCTGTCATAAAGGATTTTATTTTTGGGAGGACAGAAAAATGTCTGCGAGACTTGAATACGCGAAAAAAGAAATAAGAGTATATCTTGACGGTGAAATAGATCACCACAGTGCGTCTATTATAAGGGCGGGAATTGACGATGCAATAATTCTGAGAAAGCCGTCTCTTCTTATTATGGATTTTAAAGAGGTTTCCTTTATGGACAGCTCAGCAATCGGTCTTGTTATGGGACGGTACAAGCTTATGAAAAACCATGAGGGAAGAATAAGAGTGGAAAATCTTTCTCCCTCGGCTTATAAAGTAATGAAGCTTGCGGGACTTGACAGGCTGGGTGAGATTAAGGAGGTCATATAAATGCAGTGTATAAATGAACTTAAAATGGTTATTGATTCAAGAAGCATCAACGAAGGCTTTGCAAGAGTTGCAGTATCGGCTTTTGTTTCCTGCCTTGACCCTAATATAGAAGAGCTTACCGATATAAAAACTGCTGTAAGTGAAGCTGTAACCAATGCAATTGTCCACGGATACAGAGACAGAGAAGGGAAAATATACATAACCGTCAGCCTTTATGACAATAATACGGTCAGAGCCAGAATCCGTGACAAGGGTGTAGGCATCGAAAATATTGAAAAAGCTATGGAGCCTCTTTTCACAACGGCAAAAGGTGAAAGGGCAGGACTTGGCTTTGCCGTTATGGAATCCTTTATGGACAGAATACGGGTTGCTTCAAAGGTGGACAAGGGAACGACGGTTACCCTCGAAAAGAAAATACGGGGGAAAATAATCTGAGGAGGACTCCGGGTGACAGAGAATAACCTTAGCCGAAGTGAACTTATAGGCAGTAATTACGGTCTTGTTCATTCCTGTGCCAACCGTTTCAGAGGCAGAGGTGTGGACTACGATGACCTTTTTCAGGCAGGCTGTTTAGGTCTTATAAAGGCGGCAGACAATTTTGATGCTGAAAGAGGCTTCGCTTTTTCTACTTATGCAGTTCCTGTGATTTTAGGTGAAATCAAAAGAATTTTCAGAGACGGAGGACTTGTAAAAATAGGCAGAAGCCTTAAGGAAAGAGCAAGAAATGCAGTAAAGGTAAGTGAAGAGCTTTCAAAGGAGCTGGGGCGTGAAGCAACAATAACGGAGCTTGCAGATAAGCTCGGTGTTTCCGTCAGTGAAGCGGCAGAGCTAATAACCGTATCAATGCCTACGGTTTCCCTTACGGGAGAGGACGAAAAAGGGACAAGTCAGATTGACATTCCCACCGATTCACCTGAGGAAGAAATATCTGAGCGTCTTGCCCTTTATACTCTTCTGGGCACCCTTGAAGAGAGGGACAGAAGGCTTATTGAGCTTCGGTACTATAAAGGTATGACCCAGGTCAATACGGCAAAGGAGCTTAATATGTCTCAGGTGCAGGTATCACGAAGGGAGAAAGCGATTCTTCTGAAAATGAGACAGAGCATGATCTGAGTAAATAAGAGGCACTTTACCGGTTAATAATGACAATTTTTAGGGTAGAAATTTTCGGAATAATATGCTATAATGAATCAGTGTCATCAGGGTGGCACTGATTTTTAATTAAAGGTGAATTGAATGAATATATTAAAAAAGACCCTTTCGGTTTTTCTTGTAATACTTCTGCTTCTTTCTTTTTCTGCCTGCGGTAAGACGGGAAGTGCCGACAGCTACAGTGTAAAAAAAGAGGAGAAAACACTTTCGGTTTCGGCTGACAGCAAAAACAAAAAGCTTTTTTATTCAAGAAGCAAGGATAAGCTTACTCTTGTTGCAAAGAGTGATATGATTGAGCTGTATTTCGATAAGAAAAACTGCACGGTAAGTGTTTACGATACTGCTTCGGGTAAGCTCTGGAGCTCTTTACCCGAAAAAAACACGGGAATTAGGACCTCTGCTCTTTCCGTAACGGTACTTATAGGCGGTAATAAATATACCCTTTCTTCCCAGAGTGACAGTGTGGGATTTTCTTCGGCACTTTATGAGGTAAAGGATAACGGTGTTACGGTTAATTACGGCTTTAAGCGTACTCTTGAAGACGGCACTGCCATTAATCTCTTTATTCCCGTTTCATATATTCTTACTGACGGCGCTCTTACGGTAGAGGCTGACTGTGCCGATATCATAGGTGACGGTGCCGACAAGGATATTGTTGTGACGGATATAGCTATTCTTCCATTCTTCGGAGCAGATACAAAGGGAGCCCCGGGGGATTATATTGTTCTTCCCGACGGCTGCGGCGCAACCATTGACCTTTCGGAAAATCCGAAAAAGTTTTCTGATATTTCCCTTGATATTTATGAAAACGGCAACATTGTCGGTGCTTTCGGTATGAAATGCTCTGACAGCGCCTTTGCTGCATTTATTGACGAGGGCTCTGAAATTGCATCCGTGAAGATGACCAAGGCTCTTTCAAAGGGCGGATGTAACAGTGTTTACACCTCCTTTGAAATTACCGATACCCTTGACGCTGACGGTGAGGTTTATGTGAATTCCCGTTCTTATGAGGGAAAGCTCAGTGTGATTTACCGTTTTCTTTCATATCAGAATGCAAGCTATATAGGTATGGCGGGAGCTGTAAGAGAGCTGCTTATCAGAAAAGGAGAGCTTTCCTTCAGAACAATTGACGAGAGCACGGAGTATCCCTTTAATCTGAGCCTTATTTTCCGGAATTATATTACGGATGCGAAAAATAAAATTCTTTCTCAGACACTTACAACCTACGGTCAGGCACAGGAAATTCTGGGTTCACTTAAGGCCAAGGGTATTGAGAATATCAATCTCCGTCTCAGAGGTGTGCTGACTGAGGACAATATAACCAAAGCGGAATTTTCTTCAAAGCCCGGCAACAAAAAGGCTTTTGATGAGCTTATCGGCTACGGCACAGCTTCGGGAGTTTCCTTCTATGCTGATGCTTCTTTCATAACATCCGATCACCCAAAAGCCTTCTCTGCTCCTGCGGTGAAGCTTGATGGCTCGGCGGTGAAGAGCGGAAATAATACCGTAGCTTCAGCTGACAGTATTTTTTCAAATACGGATGCTCTTCTGTCACTTGTACGTGGCAGTGATATAGGCGGCATAAGCATAAATGATGCGGGCGTGCTTTATACGGACTGCACCTCGGGTAAAAGCTATCTGAGAACCGAAACGGCTGACAGTATTTCAAAGGCAGTGGCAGCTGTTTCTGCATCAAAAAAGCTTATGGTTGATATGGGTAATATCTACACAGTAAAATATGCTGATGTAATTGTGAATCTTCCTCTTAAGGCAGAAGCTGAGTCAAAGGATTTATGTGCGTCAGTTCCCTTTGTTCAGGCTGTTCTTCACGGTCTCACTGACTATTCGGCAGAGCCCGTCAACCTTGCAAAGAAAACAGAAAAAGCTTTCCTTAAGGCAATAGAATTCGGTGCAATACCTTATTATGAATGGTACAGTGCAGACAGCTCTACAGAAGAAAAAACCGATATGGGCAGTTATCTCAACTATATAACTGCGGCACAGAGTCAGTACGAAAAGGCTTCAAAGGCTTTTTCAGATTTAAGAGGTGCAAGAATTACCGACCATTATAAGGTTGAAAAGAATGTGTACTGCACACAGTATGATAACAGTACAGATGTTTATGTAAATTATAACAGTAAAGCTGTAACGGTAAACGGCGTGACTGTTGATGCTATGAGCTTCTTAAGAGTAAACTGATAAAAAGCCTGTTACGTTTTAAGCGTAACAGGCTTTTTTTATTTTCCGTATATAAATATTGCAAAATCCACCGTGATGTCAAGCTCATCAAAGGCTTCAAGCTTTGCCTTGTCCTTGTCACTTGTACGGTAGTAATAGGGTGTCATCTTGAAAAGAGCATCGATATCCTCTTTTGAAGACAAGTGTATTTTCTTTGTGACTTTTCTTTTTTCTTTAAGAATAAGCTCTGCTGTTTCAGGCGGTGCTTCGTCGTTTTTATAGGGTGATTCATAAAGAATCTCCTTCATTTCAAAAAGATGGTTTTCACCTGCCACAGCTGTAATGATTATACCCTTGTCGGAGATAATTCTCTTAAACTCCTTTTCGTGAAAGGGAGCAAAAAGATGAAAGGCGATATCTATGCTTTTATCTTTTACGGGAATGCGTGAAAGGTTGGCAACAAGGTATTCGGTACCGTCCTTTCTTTTTGCTGCAAGACGTACCATTTCCTTTGAAATATCAAAGCCCTTCATAGTGCAGTCTGTACTCTCTTTGATCTTATGGGAATAGTAGCCTTCACCGCAGCATATATCAAGAATTTCGGGACAGGGGATATCTGCTTCTTTTATAATAGCAACAAGCTCGTCAACGAGGGAGTCAAAATAACCCTTTTCAAGAAAGCTGCGTCTTGAAAGTGCCATATTTCTGTTATCTCCGATAAGAGAGCCTTTTTTATGATTTCCCGCAATGAGATTCACATAGCCTTCTTTTGCTTTGTCAAAGCAGTGTCCCTTTATGCATTTAAGGCTGTTTGAGTCATGGAACAGCTCGTTGCTGCATACGGGGCAGATAATATTACTCATAGTATTCATCCTCAGAATAAATTTTATTTATTATAGTAAAAATTTATTATTGTGTCAAATAAAATTCATAAACTATTGAATTTTAACGGGCAATGGTATATAATGATGTAAAGAAAATGTAAGGAGGAACTAAAGATGAACGACTTTATAGCAGCATTTGACAAATACTTCTGCAAATTCTGGAATGCACTTTATGAAATGCTTTGCGGTTATACAGGTGTAGAAGTTGACGAAAGATGGTATATTACTACTATTTTACCGTAAGTTTATAAGAACAATATCTTGGCTGTTTCTGAAGAGACAGCCTTTGATTTTTTAGAGGTATACATAATGATAAAGGATTATCTTGAAATAGGAAAAATAACATCCACTCACGGTATCAAGGGCGAAATGCGTGTTCAACCCTGGTGTGACAGTCCCGAATTTATGAAGAAGTTCAGGGTACTCTACCTTGATAAAAAAGGTGAAAAGCCTCTTAAGGTAAAGGTAAGACCTAACGGAAATATGGCGCTTGTCAAGGCTGAGGGTATAGATACGGTAGAGGATGCCAACAAGTACAGAAATAAAATTCTCTATATGAAAAGAAGCGATGTGGAGCTTCCCGACGGCTTCTATTTTCTGCAGGAGCTTTTTGACTGCAGAGTAATTGATGCCGATGATGAAAGCAGAGAATACGGTATTCTGTCCGATGTAAGTCAGACAGGTGCCAATGATGTCTGGCACATAAAAACAGTTGAGGGTGAGGAATATCTTATTCCTGTAATACCTCAGGTTGTAACAGATGTTGACGTTGCTTCAGGCATAATAAAAATCCGCCCGCTGAAAGGTATTTTTGACTATGAGGATTGATATACTTACTCTTTTTCCCGAAATGTGTGAGAGGGTGCTTTCCGAAAGTATTATCGGCAGAGCAAGACAGGACGGGCTTGTAGAAATAAACTGCACACAGATAAGGGATTATTCAAAGGACAAGCACCACCGTGTTGATGATACGCCCTACGGCGGAGGTACGGGTATGATTATGCAGGTACAGCCGATATATGATTGCTATACTGCTCTTTGTGAATCCCTTGGCAAAAAGCCTCATCTTATTTTTATGTCCCCTCAGGGTAAAACTCTGACTCAGAAAAGAGTAAAAGAGCTTTCCCGTATGGATAACATCGCTATTCTCTGCGGACACTATGAGGGTGTTGACGAGAGAGTAATAGAAGAGATTGTAGATGAGGAAATATCAATCGGTGACTATGTGCTGACCGGCGGTGAGCTTCCTGCTCTTGTGCTTGCAGACAGTATTTCACGTATGCTTGACGGTGTACTTGCAAATGAGGATGCCTTTACTGAGGAAAGCCACTACGGTTCTCTTCTTGAATATCCTCAGTACACAAGACCTTATGAGTGGCAGGGACGAAGTGTTCCCGATATACTGTTATCAGGACATCATGCCAATATTGAAAAATTCAGAAGGGAAAAATCCCTTGAAAGAACCTATCTGAGAAGACCTGATATGCTTTCGAAAGCAGAGCTTTCAAAGAAGGATATTGAGTTTCTGCGCTCACTTAAAGCATCTCTGAAGCAAGAAAAAAAGGAAAATGACGAAAGTCTGTGAAAAAGCACTTTTTAATTGTGCAGACTGCTTTTTGAGTCTATAAAAATATAGTAAAGTTGCACAAAAACCGATATTGATTTTTATGAATGTTTAGTCTTGCAAACGAAATCTTTTAAAGTCGGTTTTAACCATTGACGAAGAAAAGTTTTGTGGTATAATATTAACGTTAATAAATAATAATTTTTATGTGTGGGAGTTATAGATATGTTTGTTAAAGATGTAAAAGTTCAGAATCAGGTTGGTCTTCACGCTCGTCCCGCTACTTTCTTTATCCAGAAGGCAAACGAATTCAAGTCTTCAATCTGGGTAGAAAAGGAAGAGAGAAGAGTAAACGCTAAGAGCCTTCTCGGTGTACTTTCACTCGGTATTATGGGTGGTACAGATATCCGCATCATCGCAGGCGGTCCCGACGAGGAGCAGGCTGTTGAAGAGCTTGTAAAGCTTGTTGAATCAGGTTTTACAGAATAATCAAATTTGATACTGAAAAGTTCGGTGAAAACCGGGCTTTTTCTTTTTGTCTGTTTATATAATTGAACGAAAAAAACTGCAAAATAGCAGTGACGCTGAACCCTTTGCTTAATGATGATTGAATGTGAGATTCAATTCCGCTCTCCTTGGTGAGAAAGTGAATACAAAGAACTGTTCTCTGTATTCACTTTCTCTTTTTGTTTAAATATTTAAAATTCTGTTTACTTTTTTATTGTTTTTTTTTGATTTTTATGATAGAATAACAAAAATAGGAAAAAATATGAATTTTCGAGGGGGATTTTTCTTGAATAAGGCACAACTTTTTTTCAAAGCAGTTGACGTTTTAGGCAATCCGTCACAGAACAGTGTAAGATACGAAAACGTTCTTTGTATTAAGGACATCGCCTACGGAGAAACAGAGTTGAATACGGGAGATTTTTATTTTATTCCCGAAATTCTGCGTGACGGAAAAAAGCATCCTATTATTGTTTATTACCACGGCGGTGCATTTCTTGCGGGTGACAAGAAATACCGTGTTTCAATTTCCGAGTACTATGCAAAAGAGGGCTATTTTGTATACTGTGTCAACTACCGTGTTGCACCTGAGGCTGATCTGAGATGTCTTGCGAAGGATTGCGTTGACGCTCTCAATTTCGTGGAAAAGCTTGCTGAAGAATATAACATTGACCTTGATAATATTGTTCTTACAGGTGACTCTGCAGGCGGCTTCCTTGCCGCTCAGCTTGCTGCAATGAAATACGACGATTCACTCTGCAAAGCTCTTGATTGCGATGAGATAAGAGTTGACCTTAAGGGTCTTATGCTTATGTGCGGAATTTATGATATGGAAATGCTTATGAAGGGTACATCACTTATGGGTGTTATTCCTGAAACTGCAAGAACCATGCTTAACTTTGATTTCAAGGATGACTTTTCAAATTTTAAAGATTATCCGGATCATGCATACATTTCACCTGCCTCTTATGTCAATGAAAAATGGTGTTCAGCCTTTATCTGCTGGGCAGATGATGATATTGTATGCCAGGGTCAGGGTGAACCTATGGCAGAAAAGCTCAAGGCTGATGTTCCTCTTTTTGATCAGTACCATGTAGACGGAATTGTAAACAACCATTGCTTCCATCTGACATTGAAAAGCAATAAATATGCAAGAGAGTGTATGCAGAAATCCCTTGATTTCCTTACTGCTCTCTTTGCAAAAGAAGAAGTTACAGCTTAAAATCAAACAGCAAAAGCACAGGGCTTATTCCTGTGCTTTTTGATTTAATAAGAATTGTCCTGCTTAACAGGGCGGGTACAATTTAATTTTTATAACTCTCTTCAGTACTCTTGGCCCTCAGCCCTATAAAAAAAGGCTGCCGAAGCAGCCTTTTTATCAGTCGGGATATCCGTTGGGATTAGTGCTCTGCCATCTCCATGAGTCGGCGCACATTTCTTCAATACCTCTTTCAGCCTTCCAGCCAAGCTCTTCATAAGCCTTGGAGGGATCAGAATAGCAGACAGCAACGTCACCGGGACGGCGGTCAACAATATTGTAGTTGATTTTAACACCGCTTGCCTTTTCGAATGCCTTTACAACGTCAAGCACACTGTAGCCTGTACCTGTACCAAGGTTGTATACATCAAGACCTGACTTGCCGAGAACTCTGTTAAGAGCCTTGACGTGACCGAGAGCAAGGTCAACAACGTGGATATAGTCTCTGACGCCTGTTCCGTCATGGGTGTCGTAGTCATTGCCGAAAACGCTGAGTGCTTCTCTTTTACCGATAGCAACCTGAGTGATGAAGGGCATAAGGTTGTTGGGAATACCGTTGGGATCTTCACCGATTCTTCCGCTTTCGTGAGCACCGATAGGATTGAAATAACGAAGAAGAGAAATTGACCATTCGTTATCTGATTTGAAAATATCTGAAAGAATAATTTCAATCATAAACTTTGTTGTGCCGTAGGGATTGGTTGTGCCGCCTGTGGGCATAGTTTCCTTAAGAGGGGAAACATTGTTCATACCGTAAACGGTAGCTGATGAGCTGAAAACAAGCTTTTTACAGCCGTTCTTTCTCATTACATCACAGAGAACAAGTGTGCCTGTAACGTTATTGTCGTAATACTCTACGGGCTTCTGACAGCTTTCGCCTACAGCCTTAAGACCTGCAAAGTGGATAACAGCTTCAATATTTTCGTCCTTGAAGATTTTGTTAAGTCCTTTTTCGTCTCTTATATCACACTCATAGAATGTGACAGGCTTGCCGCTGAGCTCGGCTATTCTTCTGAGAGATTCTCTTTTGCTGTTATAGAAATTATCAACAATAACAATATCATAGCCTGCCTTGATAAGTTCAATACAGGTATGTGAGCCTATGTATCCGGCACCGCCGGTAACAAGAATTGACATATTCCTTCACCTCGTTTATAATATATGAGACAATTATACATCAAAAAAATTCAACTTGCAATAGTTTAAACATAAGGAGTATGAACAAATGGAAAATTTATCAGATATAGGCGTGATAAAAAGGGTGATGGAAAAGCACGGATTTAACTTTTCCAAGGCTTTGGGTCAGAATTTTCTTATTAACCCTACTGTATGTCCCCGTATGGCAGAGATGTGCGGTGCTGATGAAAATACGGGTGTAATCGAGGTAGGCGCCGGTGTGGGTGTTCTTACTGCCGAGCTTGCCAAAAGAGCTAAAAAGGTAGTCTGTATTGAGCTTGACACAAGGCTTCTGCCCGTTCTTGATGAGACACTTGCTGATTTTGATAATATTGAAATTATCAATGCTGATATTATGAAAACTGATCTTAAGGCACTTATTGAAGAAAAGTTTCAGGGTATGAAGGTTGTAGTCTGTGCAAATCTTCCTTACTATATCACATCTCCCGTAATTACTCTTCTTCTTGAAAGCAAGCTTCCCATTGAAGCTGTTACGGTTATGATTCAGAAGGAGGCGGCAGACCGACTCTGTACGCCCGTAGGCTCAAGAGATTCGGGCGCTATTACTGTCTGCACCAATTACTATTCCGTACCCGAGCATCTTTTCAACGTTTCAAGAGGCTCCTTTATGCCTGCTCCAAACGTAGACAGTACGGTTATAAGACTCAATGTGAGAAAAGAGCCGCCCGTCACCGTAAGTGACGAAGCAAAGTTTTTCAAAATGGTAAAGGCTGCCTTTGCTCAGAGAAGAAAAACTGCCGTGAATTCCATAAGCGCAGGAATGTCTCTTTCAAAAGATAAGGTTGCAGAGGCTATCACTGCGGCGGGACTTGATGTCAATGTAAGAGCAGAAAAGCTTTCAATGGAAGAGCTTGCTGCTATCTGTGAAAATTTGTAAAATGCATTGCTCTTATATGTTTTTTCAGCCTTATATTAACGGTATGGGTACAGAAAAATGAATAGAAATGTATAACTGATAATTAAATTATGAAAGCAAAAAACCTTTACAGCAAAAACGGCGCTGTAAAGGTTTTATCTTTACTATGTTGAAAAACGAGTTAAAAAAGTTAAAAACCAGTAGTTTCAAACAATAAAATTACAAATAAGAAAAATAACCCTGAAAAATTGTAAAGTTTTCAACTTTACTGACAGAGTTTTCAACATTTTTGTTGAAAACCTATGTGAATTATTCATTATGCAGAAGCTTTGCATATACATAAATCTGTATTAATATTCCCTTGCAATACGTGAAAAACGGTAGTCGTTATCGTAATTTATGCCCTTTGAAGAACGGAAAACACTCATTACAAGACCGATTGCAAGGTAAAGACATACTGTTGAAGAGCCGCCTGCACTGATGAAGGGCAGGGTGATACCGATTACGGGGAGAAGACTTGTACACATACCGATGTTGATAACAGCCTGGGCAATTATCATAAAGGCTACACCGTAGCATATCATCTCAGCAGCAAAGTTTTCCGATCTTTTACCGGCAGCAATTATTCTTATTGCAAGAGCAACGAATAATAAAAGGAGCACAAGCGCACCGATAAATCCGGTTTCCTCACAGATAACAGAGAATATCATATCGTTCTGCTTTTCAGGCAGAAGAGTGCTCTGAGTAAGCTCACCCTTGTAGAGTCCCATACCGGTGAAGCCACCGTTCTGAATTGCCTTGAGAGCCTGGCTTTGCTGGTATATTTCTGTAGGATAGCTGTCCGGGTCAAAGAGTGCAAGGATACGGTTGCGCTGAATATCGTCGAAAACCTTCAGCCATATTACCGGTGAAGCAGCGGCAATAATAAGGGCACCGGCAGGGAAATAGAGCCAGTGAACACCTGAAACGAGCATCATACCGATAAACATAAGAGCAAAAATAAGAGCTGAGCCCATATCACCCGTAGCAACAACAAGAACAATGGGAATCATTGCATGGACACAGAGAAAGAATACTGTCTTAAGGCTTGAAAGGTCATTTTTTACTTTGCTCAGATGGTAAGAGAAAGTAATGATAAAACCTATTTTTACGATTTCCGAAGGCTGAAAGTAAAGATTACCGGGAAGCTTTATCCACGAAATAGCATCACTTCTTGCGTCGGGAGAAACACCGATTACAAAAAGTGAAAGCATAGCAAGAACGGATACTGCTCCTACAACGGGCCACAGCTTCATAATAATATCATAGTCGATAAGAGAAATAATAAATGCTGCCGCCATACCGAGACAAAGGGCAAGAATCATAACGCCTGCATCACGTGACAGAAAGCCCTTTTCAGCTGTGTAGGTTGCACTGCTGACGGCAACGGTACCGAAAACCGAAAGAGCCAGAGTCAGAAGAACCGTAACAATATCTGTTCCCTTGAAAAAAGATTTTATATGTTTCAAAAGCAATTTATATCACATCCTGAACTGTTTCTGTCATTTATTATAGTATGAGAGAAAGAATATTTCAAGTGGAAATGAAAAACAAGGATATTTTTATGTAAAAGGAATACTGTCTTTGTGCCAAAGGCTCTGTTGATGTTGACACGGTATTTATTTTATGATATACTTTTATACTGTATAAAAATATAATTATCACTTTTGTGAAAAAAGAAAAGGAGCTATCCTGATGGCTAATATCAACGAAAATTTCAGAGGTATCCTTGACGGTATCGGTGAGGAGATTTCAAAGCTCGGTTTTGCAGCTTATAAGAACGAAAACGGTGAGTTTATTACTGAGGCTGACGGTGCAGTAACTGCAAGATACACAGGTGAAAAGGGTGTAATTGCTGTTTCTTATACTGACGGAAAGGTATTTCTTTTCTCAGGTGAAAATACTGACCTTCCCGAAGAGACACCCAAAAAGCTTTCTGCATCTCTTCTTCCCGAGGATGCTGACAGCAGAGATGTAAAATATGTTATCAATGAGCTTACAGATACTCTTGAAAGCAAGTTTTCAAAAAAGGCTGCAGCTGTAAGCAAGCCTGCACAGCAGAAGGCTGCTCAGACTGTTTCAAAGGCAGCAGTAAAGCACGGCTCATTCTATGATCCCAACACTCTTGCAAGTAAGCTCTGCCTTGTTTTCCCTGAGCTTAGACCCGCATACAAGGATAACCTTGCTGCATACGGTGAATTCTTTGCTGAAGAATTCTTCACAGAGTACGGTACTGCAAAGGTTATTGAAGCTATAAAGGAAAATAATCCTCAGACTATGAAGAAGCTTTTCCAGACCCTTAACGAAATCTATGAAGACGGTACAGGTGAGGTTCAGGATGTTATTGCCGTTACAATCCTTGGTGAGCTCGGTAATGATCAGATTCTTCTTGCACGCTGTGTTGACTATATGAGTCCTACTATGGCTCCTCCCGTAATTGAGGTAAATAAATATCTTGCACGTTCAAAGAAGGCAAGAAAGCTTCTTGTAAATCCTCCCGCATATAAGCCCAAGAAGCAGAAGAAGCCCGGCTTCTTTGCTCAGGCTATGAGCCAGGGCGGCGGTATGCAGCCTCCGATGTAATATATCTGATTTAAAAAATCGAAAGGGGTAGTTATTATGAAGGCACTTGATAAGCTTTTATATCTTTTCTGGATGAATACAAAAAGGCAGGACGATAAGAGAATTGCAACCTTAAAGACTCCTGAGGGTGTTTTTGAAAGCAATAATCACGAATATCTCCCTGACGGACACAGCTATCACAAGCTTGATGTCTACTATCCCGAAGGCACAACAGAAAAGCTTCCCGTAATAGTTGACGTACACGGCGGCGGCTGGATGTACGGTGATAAAGAGCTTAACAAAAACTACTGCCTTACCCTTGCAAAAAGAGGCAATGTGGTTTTCAATATAAGCTATCCGCTTTATCCCGAAATTACTGCAATTGAGCAGCTCCGTCACGTAGGCGCAGCTATGAAATGGATTTACGATAATCTTGATAATTTCCCCTGTGACAGAAACAGTATCTGTCTTACAGGTGACTCTGCAGGCGGTATGCTGGCTCTTTATACAGCTATGCTTTCTCAGAGTGAAAAAATGAGAGATATTTTCTCTGTATCTGATTTTTCACTTAAATTCAATGCTGTCTGTCTCACATCTGCTATGAGTTATATGGATGACGGAAGCATTGCGTCAAAATATACTAAGATTATGCTCGGCAAAAACTACAAAAAAGAAAAATGGGCAGACTATGTCAATGTAGACAGTATTGTTGAGCTCGGAGAGATGATACCGACCTTTATGGTTACCTCCTCAGGTGACTTCCTTGCAAAGGCTCAGGTTGAAAAGACCGCAAAGCTCTTTAAGGAAAAAGGAATTGAACACGAGTATATGTATTGGGAAAAATTTGAGGGTAAGGATCTTCCTCACGTTTTTGCAATACTCTATCCCGACCATGAGCCTTCAAGAAAGACAATCGATGCTATGCTTGATTTCTTCAGAAAGCACAGTAAGGTCGAAGCATAACTGCAATTTTAAAAAGGCTGTTTAAAGCACAGCCTTTTTTTAGTAAGAACAAAGGAGAAATTCAGTGAAGATTCTTTTTGATTTGTTTTATATTTTCGCAAGAATAGGCGGCTTTACCTTCGGCGGAGGTTATGCAATGCTTCCGATGCTTCAGAAAGAGGTAGTGGAAAAAAGAGAGTGGGCTACTCAGGAAGAGCTTATGGATTATTACGCCATAGGTCAGTGTACGCCCGGTGTTATTGCTGTAAATACGGCAACCTTTATCGGCTGTAAAATAAAGGGTATTCCCGGTGCAATTGCTGCAACATTGGGTGTTGTAACTCCTTCGATTGTTATTGTAGGTATTATTGTGGCATTTATCAGCGGTTTTCAGGAAATTGAAATTGTTCAGCACGCCTTTGCAGGTATCCGTGCTGCCGTTGTTGCTCTGATTGCTTCTTCGGTAATAAAGCTTTCAAAAAAGAGCATTGTGGATGTTATCACTTTTATAATTTTCCTTGTTGTGGCTGCTCTCTCTTTTATTACCGATATTTCGCCTGTGATATTTGTTGTTGTTTCAGCTGTAGCTTCTTTTATTATAAAATCTGCTAAGGGCAGAAAGGAGGCACAGAAAAAATGACACTTTTTCTTGAAATGTTTGTAAGATTTTTCTTCGTGGGACTCTTTGCCGTCGGCGGAGGACTTGCAACTCTTCCCTTTCTTACGGATATGGCTGAGGCTACGGGCTGGTTTACGCAGCTGGATATTTCCAATATGGTAGCTATTTCTGAATCAACACCGGGTCCTCTCGGTATAAATATGGCAACCTATGTAGGATATCAGATCGGTTCAGCACATGGTATGCTCGGAGGGCTGGCCGGCGCCGTTATTGCACCTATGGGGCTTGTGGTTCCGTCATTTATAGTTATTATGATTGTATCACGTATCCTTATGAAGTTCCGTCAGTCAAAGTATGTTGAATATATTTTCTACGGACTGAGGGCTGCTTCTTTAGGTCTTATTACTGCTGCCTGCCTCGGCGTTGCAAAGATAGCCTTTTTTGCTGAGGGAGCTATTTCTCAGGGCGGTGATATTTTTGCTCTGATTGATTATAAGAGTATTATTCTTTCGGTACTTATATTTATCTGCGTGAAAAAGTTCACAAAGATACATCCTATCCTGTTTATTGTTGCTGCGGCAGCTATAGGAATTATATTTAAGTTTTAAGAGGGTGACAGAATGATTACCTTTTATTCACACAGTACGGCAGAAACAGAGGACTTTGCCGTAAAAATTGCAAAGCATCTCACAAGAGGTTCGGTTGTAGCTTTTTTCGGAGGCCTCGGTGCAGGTAAGACAGCATTTACAAGAGGTCTTGCAAGAGGTCTCGGTATTGACTGTGATGTTTCAAGTCCTACCTTTGCCATTGTCAACGATTACGGCGGAAATCCTCCTCTTGTCCATTTTGATATGTATAAGGTTGAATCCTGGGAGGATTTATATTCAAGCGGTTTCTTTGATTATCTTGATATGGGTGCAATTCTTGCTGTCGAGTGGAGTGAGAATATAGAAAATGCCTTACCCGAAGAAACTATAAGAGTAACAATCGAAAAGACTGACGGTGACAGTAACCGTATTATTACAGTAGAGGGAATTGATGTAAATGAAGATTTTAGCAATTGATACAAGTGCTGTCTGTGCAGGTATTGCAATAACCGAGAACGGAAAAATTCTTTCCGAATCCTCCGTCAATACAGGACTTACCCATTCACGCACACTTATGCCTATGATAGACAGCGCTCTTAAAAATGCAGAGATAGAGCTTTCTTCAATAGACTGCTTTGCCTGCAGTGTAGGACCCGGCTCTTTTACGGGTGTGAGAATAGGGGTGGCAGCTGTCAAAGGGCTTTGTGACGGTCTCGGAAAAAAATGTATACCCGTTTCTACTCTTGAAGCCCTTGCTTATAATCTTGCCGACAGAGACTGTATTGCCGTCAGCGTAATGGATGCAAGATGTCAGCAGGTTTATTGCGGAATTTTCAGAAACGAAAACGGTACCGTTACAAGACTTACTGATGATGATGCACTTAAGATAGAGGATTTAGGTGAAAAGCTTAAGGAATACGAGGGAGATATTATCTTTGTCGGTGACGGAGCTCATATCTGCCATAAGGCTCTCGGCTATAAAAAAGCAGGTGCCGGCTCAGTGTATCAGAGAGGCTCATCTGTAGCATTTGCTGCAGAGAATAATTTCAGTGAGGATAAGCTTCTTTCAGCAGAAGAGATTATGCCTTTATATCTGAGACTTCCTCAGGCAGAACGTGAGCTTAAGGCTAAAAAAGAAGGTAACATATAAATATAAAGCAGATATTTCCGTGTCATAACGGAGTATCTGCTTTTTTGTTAAGCCTTCAGGGTAATAAAAATATACAAAAGCAGAGGTCTTATTTTATCTGATATTACAAAATTGGCGGGTAAATATTGACAGTGTATATTCCCGAAAATATAATAAAAATGAGATTGAATTAAGAAAAGGAGTTAATAATATTATGGCAGCAATATGGGAAAAAATAGTTGCATTTTTTATGTCGATTATTGCATTTTTTGCAGGTCTTTTCGGCTTCGGAGGTGCTCAGTTGGAAAACAGTAAGGTTTTTGAAGATGTTTCATACGGAAGTCACGAGAGAAATGTTCTTGATTTATATATTCCTGAAGATGCAAGCGGTGATTTAGGACTTGTCCTTTATATTCACGGCGGTGCATGGGTTTCGGGTGATAAGGAAGCTTACGAGGGTACTGCACAGTATGCAAGTGAAGGTATCAAGATTGCCGGTGCTGCAATGAACTACAGATATCTTTCCGACAGCACAACAATGGAAGATATCATTGACGATATTGATGCAGCACTGAAAAAAATCAAGGCAATCGGCGCTGAAAACGGAGTAAATATCAACAAGGTTATTTTAGGCGGCCACTCGGCAGGAGGTCACCTTTCAATGCTTTATGCTTATTCAAGAAAGGATACCGCACCCATTACACCTGTTGCAGTAATCGATCAGAGTGGTCCTACGGATATGAACGATGATGCCTTCTTCAGCAGCACTAATGTTCTGGGAACGGAATATCTCGAACAGCTTATTTCCTGGTCAATCGGTAAAAAGGTTACTGTTGAGGATAAGGATGAATATATTAACGAAATCAGGCTTATTTCTCCCTTGTATTACGTTGACAAGGATACAGTACCTACTCTTATCTGTCACGGTGATCACGATACGGTTGTTCCTTATTCCAACGCAGTTTCACTTGATGCAAAGCTTACTCAGTACGGAGTAAAGCACGATTTTATTACTTATAATGCCGACCACGACCTTAAGGATGAGGCTGCCGAGGATAAGGCATATGAGATTATGATAAAATACGTAAATTCTTATCTGAAATAATAAAAAAATATCACTTATGTTATACAAGGTCTCTGTTTACAAAGCAGAGACTTTGTGTTATAATAGTCACATAAATTTATTGAAAGGCAGGAGAAAACAATGATAGCATTAGGAGCTGACCACGGCGGATACTATCTTAAGGAAGAAATCAAAAAGCATCTTGAGGAAAGAGGAATAGAATATAAGGACTTCGGCACATATACACCCGAATCCATTGACTATGCTGCAATCGCATACAGAACATGTAATTCTGTTGTGAACGGTGAATGTGAAAGAGCAATTCTCTGCTGCGGTACAGGTATCGGTATTTCTATGGCTGCAAATAAGGTAAAGGGTATAAGAGCAGCCTGCTGCAGTGATTATTTCAGCGCAAAATTCACAAGACTGCATAACGATGCAAACACACTTTGTCTCGGCGGCAGAGTTGTAGGTGCAGGTCTTGCAATTGAAATGGTTGACGTTTTCCTTGATACTGAATTTGAGGGCGGCAGACATCAGAGAAGAGTAGATCAGATTATGGCTATTCAGGACGGCGTTTTTGAAGGCTGATTTCACGTGACTGAAAAGGAGAGACGTGTATGATTATATTTGAAAGAATAGCAGCATTTTTTACTGCTTTGATTACATTCCTTACGTCATTTCTCGGCGTATCGGGTTTAGGTGATAAAAAGGTTGACGATTTCAGAGTTACTACCTACATAAGAGGTGACTACGTGCAGAGCGCAGGCTCAGTTTACAGTGAGGACTTTGATGTTGTAACTGATGTTATTCTTTTTGAATGTGCCCGCTTTGATAATGAGGGTAAGGTAGTTCTTGAAAAAGAAAAGCTTGAAACTGCGCTTACTAATATCCGTGCTGCAATCGGAGAAAGAGATGTAAAAATCACTCTGAATCTTCTCGGCCCCTGGGGTGAGACGGATTCAGATGTCTGGGAAGAGCAGATGGAGGCTCAGAGTGACGAGCATAACAAGGCTTTTACAAGCGGAGTCCTTGAAGATAATATTGTCAGAGTTCTTGATGAATATGATTTCGACGGTGTTCATTTTGACTATGAATATCCGATTTCACTCAAGGCATGGCATTATTACAACAAATTCCTTGTTTCACTTGATAAAAAGCTCGGAGACTATACTCTCGGTGTAGCAGGTAATGACTGGAATCTTAAATTTTCAAATGCAGCTGTGGAAGCAGTTGACACCTTTGAAATAATGCTTTATGACTTTATTGACGAAGAAGGCAGGCACGCTACCTATGAAGGTATGACTGATCTTGCAAAAAATATAGGACTTAAGGGAATTCCTCTTTATAAGGTAAATATCGGTCTTCCCTTCTATTCACGTCCTACGGATATGTCAGCTTATTGGTACGGATATAACGGCTGTGCAGATAAGATAGACGAAAACGGCTGGTACCACTGTGAAACCACCGGTAAGGATTTCTGGTTCAATACTCCCGACGTTATTGAAAAGAAGACGGAGTTTGCTATTAAGGGCGGATACGGCGGAGTTATGATATGGCACTACAGCTGTGACCTTCCCGTGTCTGATGAAAGATCCCTTCTCGGTGCTGTCGGTAAAGCTGTAGCCGACAACTATTAACTCTTGACAAAGTTGTTTCTGAGTGCTAAAATAAGTAGCAAAGAAAAGCTTATATCCCATTAAATCGTTGACGGAGAGGACTTTTTTCAAAAGAGTTTTTCAGAGAGCCCTGCCAAAGGCTGAGAGCAGAGCAGATTCGGAAATCAGTCTACCACTCCCGAGAGTGTGCCGAAATAAGGTGCACCGTAAAGCTGCGTTAAAGCTTATGAGAGCCACCGATTTTTCGGTGGAATACGGGTGGAACCGTGGAGTTATGATTTATAGCTTCATCCTGTGCAAAAGGCATGGGATGAAGTTTTTTCTTTTAGTTGATTGAAAGGATGAAAAAACAATGATTAATGTAACACTTAAAGGCGGCGTAGTCCGTGAATACGAAGAGGGCACAAGTGTTCTTGACGTAGCTAAAAGCCTCGGCGCAGGTCTTTATAAGGCTGCTTGTCTTGCTAAGGTTGACGGAGAAATCTGCGACTTAAGAACAGCTCTTAATGCTGATTGTGAGGTTGAAATTCTTACCTTTGACGATGATGAAGCAAAAAAGACCTTCTGGCATACCTGCTCACACATTCTTGCTCAGGCAGTAAAGAGACTTTACCCGGCAACAAAGCTTGCTATCGGTCCTGCAGTAGATAACGGCTTCTACTATGATTTTGACAGTGAAATCAGCTTCACTCCCGAAATTCTTGAAAAAATTGAGGGTGAAATGAAGAAGATTGTAAAGGAAGGACTTTTCCTCGAAAAATTCGAGCTTACACCTGATGAGGCTATTGCTCTTATGGAAGGAAGAGGGGAGACCTATAAGGTTGAACTTATTAAGGAGCACGCAGATAAGGGTGAGCCCATTTCCTTCTACCGTCAGGGTGAATTTGAGGAGCTTTGCGCAGGTCCTCATATTCCCGATACAGGCAGAGTAAAGGCATTCAAGCTTACCTCATGTACCGGTGCATACTGGAGAGGTGACAGCAAGAACAAGATGCTTCAGAGAATTTACGGTACAGCCTTTACAAAAGCAGCTGACCTTGAAGCACATCTTCTTCAGATAGAAGAAGCAAAGAAGCGTGACCATAACAAAATAGGCAGAGAGCTTGAAATTTTCACTACTGTTGATTATATCGGTCAGGGACTTCCCATTATGCTTCCCAAGGGTACTCACATCATTCAGACTCTTCAGCGCTTTGTTGAAGACGAAGAAAAGAAGAGAGGCTGGCTCAGAACAAAGACTCCTCTTATGGCTAAGAGTGATCTTTATAAGATTTCCGGTCACTGGGATCATTACAAAGACGGTATGTTCGTAATGGGTGAAGAAGAAACCGACGATGAAGTATTTGCTCTGCGTCCTATGACCTGTCCCTTCCAGTATCAGGCATATCTTAACAGAGCACGTTCATACAGAGATCTTCCTATGAGACTCGGTGAAACCTCAACTCTTTTCAGAAACGAATCCTCAGGTGAAATGCACGGTCTTATCCGTGTACGTCAGTTCACAATTTCCGAAGGTCACCTTATGTGTACTCCCGAGCAGCTTGAAGACGAATTCAGAAGCTGTCTTGACCTTTGCGTATTTATGCTCAAGACTCTCGGTCTTTACGAGGATGTATCCTACCGTTTCTCACAGTGGGATCCCGAGGATACAGAAAAGTATATCGGCACAAAAGAGCAGTGGGATGAGGCTCAAGGCGTAATGTACAGAATTCTTGACAATCTCGGTATTGATTATAAAATCGGTATCGGTGAGGCTGCCTTCTACGGTCCTAAGCTTGATATCCAGATCAAGAATGTTCACGGCAAGGAAGACACTCTCATTACTATTCAGATTGACCAGATGCTTGCTGAAAAGTTCGGTATGGAATATGTTGCTCCCGACGGCAGCAAGAAGAATCCATATATCATTCACAGAACCTCAATCGGCTGCTATGAAAGAACACTTGCTCTTCTTATTGAAAAATATGCAGGTGCATTCCCCGTATGGCTTGCTCCTGAGAAGGTAAGAATTCTTCCTATTGCAGACAGACATCAGGATGCTGCTTATGCAGTAAAGGCAGCACTTATGGCTGCAGGTATTGATGATGTTGATATTGATACAAGAAGTGAAAAGCTCGGCTATAAGCTTCGTGAGGCACAGCTTGAAAAGATTCCTTATATGCTTGTTATCGGTGATAAGGAAGCTGAAGAGGGCACCGTATCTGTAAGAAAGAGAGGTCACGGTGACCAGGGCTCAATGGCAACAGAAGAGTTTATCAAGCTTATCAATGAAGATATTGATACAAAGGCTATCTGGTAAAACCAAATAAAAAAGACAGGCGTCTGTATTTCAGAAAGCCTGTCTTTTTGATTTTATCTGTTTATTTCCTCAAGTGTCAGAACGAAGTCACTGTTATAAAGCTCATGGAGTGCCTCATCGGAATTAGTATTGGTAAGATATTCCGTATGCCAGGTCATAAAGTAAGTCCAGGGTGCTTTCACAAAATCTGCAGAAGCAGGATTTGTGCCGCATTCGTGAAGGCAGAGAGGCTTGGGCGCTTTGGTAACTCTGCTTATCTTTTTATAAAGCTTTGCATTTATGGTGATATCATAGGTGTCTGCACCGATAATATCACAGTATTCATCACCGGGATACCATCTCTTCAGCTTTTCCATTTTATGTGAGTAGCCGAGCACCCATATAAGATTATCGAGCCCCCAGTGATTTGTATATCTGTCATACATTATCTGCCACAGCTTTATAAAGCTTTCACTTCCGCCACGGCTCCACCAGAACCAGTCTCCGTCAAACTCGTGAAAGGGTCTCCACAGAACAGGTATACCCTTTTTCTGAAGCTCCTTGAGCGCTCTTGCGCCCTTATCCATACCTTCGATAAGAGTCTCATATTCTTTTGTGCCTTCCGTAAGAGCCTTATCCCAATCGGTTATATCCGATTCCTTGCAGTCCTTCCATTCACCGCTGAAATCACTTCCGCAGTGCCAGCATATTGTGACAATACCGCCCTTGTTATGCCATTGAACAGCTCTTTCATTCACGCCTTCAAAATCGTCATTCATATAGTCGAAGCCTTTGATAACAGGGGTCATTCCTGTTCTTTCATATATGTAATCAATTTCGTAGTCTGCGCTTCCCATCCAGGTTGATTCCTGCTGTGCAGAAAGAGTGAAGGAACCGCTGAGAGAGGATATGTATTTATAAAGGCTGACAGTCTCTTCAGAGGCTTTTTCATTTGAAAGAGCTGCTTCCTTGTTATTTCCCTTGCCGCAGGCAGTAAAAATCAGAATAAAAGAAAGGGAAAGCAAAAGTATACTGATGAATTTTTTGTTCATATAATTCTCCTCCTTTGTGCTTTTAAATTATATCAGTTGATAATGATGCTGTCAACAAAAGCGTGAGAAGATAAAAAATTGTTTCTGAAGTGTTGAAAAGAAACCGCTTTACTGATATAATCGTGTAAATATACTCAGAAAGGATATAATGATGGAAAACCTTAATATTAACATTCCACCGGAAAAACCTTTAAGCAAAAAAGAAATAAAAAAAGAAAAAAAGCTTGCGAAAAAACAGGCAAAGGCAAAAAAGAAAGAGAACAGATCAAAGCTTTCTAAAAGCGACGTGATGGGTATTCTTCTGATAGTAGTTCTTGTTGCTGTAGCTGTCGCTCTTTTTTTTGTATGTAAGGACGCATCAAAAAGCGAGAGCTTACCGTCAGGCACCGTTATCAGCACTACTGCACAGCCGGTTGTACAGACAACTGTTCCTGTTACGGTACCGACAACTGTTGCACCGCCAACTGCTCCCGTAACAACAGAAACAACAACAGAAACAACAACATCTGTACCTGCAACAGAAACAACTGAAGCTGAAAAGGAAACTACTGAGTCCAAGGAAACTACTGAGCCTCAGGAAACTACAGCTTCACAGCAGACTACAGAGACAAAGCCTGCCGAGCCTTCTGACGCAGAGATTCTTGATATAATAACCGGAGGTATCAATTCTCTTCAGAGTGATACAGCTTCATTCATAGGCACCAAGACTCAGGTTATTGATATAAAGCTCAATGACTGCAGTGTACCCTTCCTGACAGATACAGTAAATAAGGTTCTTGAGTTCTTTGCAGGGGAAGAGGTTCTGGTTTACGATTTTACTGACGGTAAGGCTATTGATCCCGAAGAGGGTACAGAGGTAAGCACCATTCATATGATTCCTCCTACAGATAAATATTTTACTCTCACTATTGACGGCGTTGCAGATGCATCGGTAACGAAGAATGAAAAGGGTACTGTTTATTCCGTAACGGTTGTTCCTGAAACGAGCACCCTTGCAGATCCTCGTCCTCCGCATCATAATGCAGCAGGTGATACCCTTGATTTCTCTGCATTTGAGCTTCCGGTGGGTGAGGTTACAAAGGCTGATTTCAACTACCCCGGAGCTACGGTCGGTATAACTCTTGACGAAAGCGGTAGGGTAGTGGAGTATCACGAAAGGCTTGAAATGTCCGGCTTCGGTGAAGGCAAGGCTCTCGGTATTACTGCAAGCGGTGATATGGAGGGTTATATTGACGAGCATTGGGCAATTCAGTGGAAATAAGTTTATATTCACATAAAATTCATAAAAACATTGACAGAACACACAGTAAAATGATATCATATACTAAATATTACGGAAATCGGGAGTTATCCTGGCAGTATGTGATAAAGAAGATATACTTAAGAAAAAGAGAGGTTGATTTTTATGGCAATGTCAGATATCGGCGTAATACTCGGCAAAAGCGTTTTAAAGGGTGTTGACCACTTTACATCTATTCCTGTTGAGACACAGGAAAAAATCCTTATGCAGATTATGGATGAAAATAAGGACACAGAGTACGGCAAGAAAATCGGCTTTAAAGATGTTCATTCTGTTGAAGATTTCCAGAGAATAGTTCCTCTTTCAACTTATGACACATATGCTGATTATGTTGACCGTATGCTTGACGGTGAAGAAAACCTTATGATGGCAAGAAAGTGTAAGCGTTACTGTACATCATCAGGTTCAGTAGGTAAGCCCAAGGTGCTTCCCAAGTCAGGTAAGGACCTCTGGAATATGCAGTGTATGGGCTTTGCAGCAACACCTGCCTGTGCAGAAAGATGGTTCAAGGAAAGAGGAAAGAAGTTTCCCAAGCAGATGGGTCCCGTTGCAATTATTCTTACCGGCCATAAGATGAAGGACGGCAAAATGGGTAACGGTGCAGGACAGGTTCCCTTCACATACCTTAAGCCTATTTCAAAGTTCTTTATGACAACTCCCAATGACTTTATGTATCCTGAAAACGAGGATGCAGTTGATTCTACATATTTCCACCTTCGTTTTGCTCTTCAGAGAAAGGATATATCATTCCTCGGCTCAATGGTTGTAACTCTTCTTACAACAATGTTTGACTATCTTGAGAGCAACTGGGAATTAATCTGTAAGGATATTGAAATGGGTACAATTGACCCGTCAATCAAGTGTCCTGAAGAGCTCCGTAAAAAGTGGGAAAAGAAATTCAAGCCTATGCCCAAGAGAGCTGCTGAAATCAGAAAAGAATGTGAAATCGGCTTTGAAACACCTATTGCACCGAGACTCTGGCCTGATTTTGTATGGTCATACGGTATGGTTGGTTCAAACCTTCAGTTCTATGTTCAGAAGCTCAGAAGACATATCGGTGATGCTCCTATTCATAATATGGGTTATGCAGCTGCAGAGGGTTATATGGCTATGCCTGTAGAGCTCAATGTTAATGACTATGTTCTTCTTCCCCGTTCAATTTTCTTTGAATTTATTCCCATTGATGATCCTGAATGTGAAAGACCTCTTACTATCGGTGAGGTTGAAGTCGGCAAGGAATATGAGCTTGTTGTAACAAACTTCTCAGGTCTTTACCGTTATCAGATTGAAGACGTTGTACGTGTTACCGGCTTCTATAATAAGACACCGAAGATTGAGTTCCTTTACAGAAATAATCTTGCAATGAATATTGCTAACGAAAAGACAACTACACAGATGGTTGACTGGGCAGCTGCAAAGGTTCAGGAAGAGCTCGGTATTACCTTCAAGGGTTACAGCTTCTATGACGACACAGCTTCAGAGCCTGTTCGTTATATGCTTCTTGCAGAGCCCGAAGGCGAGATTTCAAAGGATAAGATTCCCGAAATTGAAAAGTCACTTGATAACTGGCTCAATGAAAGTAATGAAAAATACTTCAAGTACAGACGTTGGGGTATGATTGGTGAGCCCAAGGTAGTTTTCCTTAAGAAGGATACATACCAGGACTACAGAGAAATGCTCAAGAAGCAGGGTAAGGTTCTTAATCAGATCAAGCCCGTAACCGTTATCAACACTGAAGAAAGAAAAGAATTCTTCTTCGCACACATTGATGAATAAAATAATATAAAAAGAAAGCTGCTTATAAAAAAAGCAGCTTTTTCTTTTACGTATAAGAAGAGCCTGTGCGATAAACACAGGCTCTTTACTGTTATTTCTGATTTTCAAGAACGGAATCGATTATCACTGCCCAGTCCTCATAGCTTCTTGAGCCGATGTATGAGCTGCCGATAAGATTTCCCTTTTCGTCAACAAAGAAGGTTTCCGGTACAGATGTAACAGAATTGAGCTTCTTTTCGTCAAGGTCATCGGAGGGCAGAAGGTTAAGATATCTGACGCCTGTTTCCTCGACGATTGCTTTTGCTTCATTGATCATACCTTCATCGTAAACGCCGTTTGCTTTGTAAATATCACAGCAAATACCTACAATCTGAAAATCTTTATCTTTATAGGCCTTGTGCAGCTTCTGAAGGTCAGGCATTTCTCTGATGCAGGGACCGCAGAAGGTTGCCCAGATATTTACCATTGTGATTTTTCCTTCAAAAATACTCTCGTCGACTTCTTTTCCGTCAAGAGTGGTTGCCGTGAAGGAAGAGAGAAGACCGTTATTCTGAGCTTCATTGTTAAGGTTTTCTTCTTTGGTTTCCGTAACATCTTCCTGAGCGGTTCCGCCGCAGGCAACGAAGAGGAAAAGCATAGCAATGCTTAACAGTACACATAAAAGTTTCTTCATTTATCGGTACCTCATATCTTTTTGAAGCCGTTGATGATTCTCTTCAAACCGCCCTTCTGACCGTTGCAAAGGTCAACAATACCGTCAACGGATTCCTGAGGAACGAGACCGCCGGTGAAGCCGCTGAATGAACGAAGGGGCATTGTCTTGATTGATTCGGTGATCATTGCAGGGTTTTCAGCTGAAAGAGCAACAACCTTTGCACCGTTGGTAAGTACACCGTAAAGTACCTTACCGAAGGGTGAGCACTTGACCTGAGCAAGTGAGCAGTTGATATTGATTTCACCCTTCTTGTATTCACCGTTATAGGGAAGCTCCTTGCCGAGAATAGCCTCAAACTGTCTGTGGGGAATGTTTGCCATTGATTCTACATTGTAGTAAATAGGAGCAGTCTTTCTGTAATCGGGAACCTCTGCATCGGGCTTGTCGGTTTCAATTTCAACGGATGTATAAAGTCTGCTGTCTCTTGAGGAAGCAGCAACGATAATCTTGTATTCACCGCTTTCTGTGTGCCAGTCGTTGATATTTGTGTTATAGAAGGCAAAAGCTCTTTCGTCAAGCTCGATTGTAACCTTCTTTTCTTCACCCTTTTCAAGGAAGACCTTCTTGAAGCCCTTAAGCTCTCTGTCAGCCTTGAAGATATTGCTTTCGGGAGGGCATACATAAACCTGAGCTACCTCAGCACCTGCTCTGTCACCGATATTCTTGATTTTGAATGAAACGGAAACCTTGGTGCCTGCCTTGATTTTCTTCTTGCTGATTTTAACACCGCTGTATTCGAACTTAGTGTATGAAAGACCGTGACCGAAGGGATACTGAACGGGCTTTTTAGCCTTATCAAAATAGCGGTAGCCTACATAAATGCTTTCTCTGTACTGAACGTTTCTCGGACCCATGGGGAAATACTTGTGAACAACATTATCTTCGTTGTTGAAGGGGAAGGTTTCAGCAAGCTTACCGGAGGGATTTACCTTACCGTAAATAAGGTTATAAGCTGCCTCGCCGCCTGCCTGACCGCCGAGATAGAGGTTAAGAATTGACTTTGCCTTACATTCCCATGCGTCCATCTTGACAGGTGAACCGCAGGAGAGGATAACAGCAATATTACTGTTGACCTTTGAAAGCTCATCTATAAGAATACTGTGACCTTCAGGCATATTGATGTGCTTTCTGTCGAAGCCTTCGCTTTCGTATTCATCGGTAAGACCTACGAATACAAGAACTGCCTTCTTGCCCTTCGCAACTTTACATGCTTCTTCAATAAGCTTCTTGTTGTAGCCGTCACCCTTGAGCTTGTAGCCGTCTGCATAAGCAAAGGACTGACCTGACTTTTTCATAGCATCTACGAAAGAAACGGTCTTGGGAGGATTGATGTGGCTTGAGCCTGCTCCCTGATAACGGAGTGTTTTTGCAAGCGCACCGATAACTGCAACGCTTTCGTGCTTTTCAAGAGGAAGAAGATCACCGGTATTTTTAAGAAGAACTGCTGACTCTTCAGCTGCCTTTCTTGCAATCTCGTGGTGAGCCTTGAAATCAATATGATAGCCCTTTGATTCGTTATCCTTACATTCAAAAGCGAACTTGATCATACGAAGAGCACATTTATCAAGGTCTGCTTCGTCAAGCTCACCGTTCTTTATAGCTTCAATGATGTGAATATCGTTCATACCGCCGTTGCCGGGCATCTCAAGGTCCATACCTGCTCTGATACCCTGAACTCTGTCGTTTACTGCGCCCCAGTCAGAAATAACAATACCTTCGAAGCCCCATTCTTTACGGAGGATGCCGTCAATAAGGCGCTTATTTTCACCGGCATATTCACCCTCAACCTTATTGTAGGATGACATAACAGTTTTAGGCTGCTCGGTTTTTACGATATGCTCGAAAGCTGAAAGATAGATTTCTCTGAAGGCTCTTTCGTCAACAATAGTATCAATACACATTCTGTTGAATTCCTGGTTGTTGGCGCAGAAATGCTTAAGACTTACGCCTACGCCTTCCTTCTGTACACCGTGTACAAAGGCTGCACCGAGACGACCTGTAAGGAACGGATCTTCAGATATATATTCGAAGTTTCTACCGCAGAGAGGACTTCTCTTGATATTGATGCCGGGGCCGAGAACGGTTGTAACCTTGAGAGCTCTTGCTTCATCGGCAATAGTTTCACCGACCTTTTCAAGAAGCTCGGGGTCCCAGCTGCTTGCTGTTGTAACTGCAGTGGGGAAGCAGGTTGAAACCTCTGATTCCTGCATAATGTTTGTACCTGCGCTCTGCTTTTCCTTTCTCATACCGTGAGGTCCGTCACTCATCCATACGGAAGGGATACCTAAACGGTGAACAGGCTTTGTAAGCCAGTAGGTCAGGCCTGAGCAAAGGGAAACTTTTTCTTCAATAGTAAGCTCGGAGAGAATTTTTTCATAATTTCTTTCTTCCATTTTATTTTCCGCCTTTCTGTTGTTGATGCTTTATGCATTGTGGCATAATTGTGCTATAAATATTACCATTCTAACAATACCAAAAAAATTCTTCTTTTTCAATAGTATATAAGAATTTTGGTGATTATGCTATATTTTAATTTTACGGTAAAACCCTATTAATTATATCGGAGTAAAGTTATATGTATCACACTGCGTTAATTGTGTGAATTTGTCAAAGAAATCAGGATTTGCTTCTGAGATATTCCTTTGGTGTTACACCGAATTCCGAAACAAAAGCTCTGTAAAAGCCTGCATAGTCATTAAAGCCGCAGTGTGTGGCAGCTGCAGTCGGTCTTATTCCGCTTGAAAGCATCTGCTTTGCGTGAATTAGTCTTTTAAGGGTAATATAACGGTTGAGGCTTGTTCCGACAACACTGTTGAAAATATGTGACAGATAATATTTGCTGACAAAAAACTCATCGGCAATGGACGAAAGGGAAAGCTTTTCACAGTAGTGGCTGTTGATATAATCGAGAACCTCTGATACAAGAGGGGAAACGGATTTACTTTCTTCTCTGTGGTTTTTGGCAGACATACTTATACGGTTAAGCTCTACAAGAAACATTGTCAGAATTGCTCTTTTTGCAATATCACTGCCGTAATTTTTTTCTTCCGATTCTTTTAAAAGCTCAAGAAGCTTTCCGTGCAGAAAATTCTGCTGATTCTGAGACAGTGAGAGAAGATTTGAATGGCTCGGGTTCGTATTGTCAAAGCATCTTGTAAGACTGCTTTCATTGGAGCAGAGAAGAGAAAGATAGTTTTTATCAATCCACAGAACAATTCTTTCATATATGCTCTGGTCGGGACCGATTCTCGGCTGATGAAGCTCAAGGGGATTAATAAGAAGGATATCACCTTTTTTCAGATGATAGCTCTTACCTTCAACGTTGTATTCCACATTTCCGCTTATAAAAAAATAAACCTCATAAAAGTCGTGCTGATGGACGGGAACACCCTCGAATTTTGCGTCTTTGTAATGGAAGATTTCGAACTCGTTTTCCGTCATACTCTGTCTCGGATCAAAAATCTGCATATAGTTACCCTCTTATTTCTGTTTGAAACAATCATACAGCAATATTAACAATGAGTCAAGCAATTTTCACTATTTTTATTGTTAAATAAATCTGATATAATAAAATAGCTAAATTATGGAAAGGTGTGTGTATATGAGCAAATTTATGACGGAAGATTTTCTTCTGACAACTGATGCAGCAAAAGAGCTTTACCACTCTTATGCAAAAGAAATGCCCATTATCGACTATCACTGCCATGTAAGTCCCAAGGAGATTTATGAGGACAAGCATTTCAGCAACATTACTGAGGTGTGGCTTGGCGGAGACCATTACAAATGGAGAATTATGCGCTCTGACGGTGTAAGTGAGGACTACATCACGGGAGATAAATCTCCCCGTGAAAAGTTTCAGAAATTCGCTGAAGCACTTCCTAAGGTTATCGGCAATCCTATGTATCACTGGTGTCATCTTGAGCTTAAAAGATATTTCGGCTATGAAGGTATCCTTAACGGTGAAACCGCACAGGAGGTATGGGATTTAGCTGAAAAGGTTCTTGCAAGAGAGGATATGGGCGCAAGAGGAATTATCGAAAAAAGTGGTGTTGCGTTCATAGGCACGACCGATGACCCGATTGATACTCTTGAATATCATGAGCTTATCAGAAATGAAGGTAAATTAAAGGCTGTTGTAGCACCTTCATTCAGACCTGACAAGGCATTCAATCTTAATAATGACGGCTTTACAGATTACATCAGAGCTCTTTCTGAGGTATCTGAAACTGAAATTGACAGCATAGCTTCACTTAAGACAGCTTTAGGAAAGAGAATAGCATACTTCAACGAAAGAGGCTGTAAAGCAAGTGACCACGGTCTTAACTATATTCCCTTCTTTGAAATGAGTGAGGAAGAAAAGGATGCTGCTCTCAGAAAAGCTCTTTCAGGTGAAAAGGTAAGTGAAAATGAGCTTCAGGCTGTACAGACAGAGCTTCTCTGCTTCTGTGCCGCAGAATATAAAAGACTCGGCTGGGTAATGCAGCTTCATTATAACTGTCTGAGAAATCCTAACACAAGAATGTTCGGAAAGCTCGGTCCCGATACCGGCTTTGATATCATCGGCCCCTGTGACTGTACAAGACAGCTGGCTCAGCTTCTCAACAAAATGTATCTTGCCGATGCGCTTCCCCGTACGGTACTCTACAGCCTTGACAGCGGAGATAACTCTGCTATTGATACTCTTATCGGTGCATTCCAGCAGGCAGGCTATCCCGGTACACTTCAGCACGGCAGTGCATGGTGGTTCAACGATACAAAGAAGGGTATGCGTGAACAGCTTGAATCTCTTGCATCTCTGAGTGTTTTAGGAAACTTTATCGGTATGCTTACCGACTCAAGAAGCTTCCTCAGTTATACAAGACACGAATATTTCCGCAGAATACTCTGTCAGCTTTTCGGTGAATGGGTAGAAGGCGGAGAATATCCCGACGATATGGCTGCTCTCGGTAAAATTGTTCAGGATATTTCTTACGGCAACGCTAAAAGATTTTTCAGTTTGGAGGAAATAATATGAAAATGTCATTCAGATGGTACGGACAGGACGATCCCGTATCCTTAAAGTACATCAGTCAGATTCCCAATATGCGTTCAATCGTATCTGCGGTTTACGATGTTAAGCCCGGTAAGGTATGGCCTGAGGAATCTCTTGAAAAGATGGTTAAGGAATGTGAAGACAACGGACTTGTTTTTGATGTTGTTGAATCAATTCCCGTTTCCGAGGATATCAAGCTCGGCTCAGCAAACAGAGATGAGCTTATCGATGTTTACTGTGAAAATATCCGCCGCTGTGCAAAGTACGGTATCAAGTGTGTTACCTATAACTTTATGCCCGTATTTGACTGGACAAGAACACAGCTTGATAAAGAAGCTCCCGACGGCTCAACAAGTCTTGTAATGTACTGGGAGCAGATGAAGGGTCTTGATCCTCTTGTTGACGATATCGACCTTCCCGGCTGGGATGCAAGCTATACAAAGGACGAAATCAAGGAGCTCTTCAGAAAATATGCTGAGGTCGGTGAAGACGGTCTCTGGGATAATCTGACCTACTTCCTTGAAAAAGTAATTCCCGTTGCTGAGGAATGTGGCGTTAGAATGGCTATTCATCCCGACGATCCTCCATATCCTATTTTCGGACTTCCGAGAATTATCACAAACGAAGAAAATCTTGACCGCTTCTTAAAGATTGTTGATTCTCCCGCCAACTCTCTGTGCCTTTGCACGGGAAGTCTCGGTTGTGCAAAGACCAACGATGTTGTAAAGATGGTAAGAAAGTACAGCGCAATGGACAGAATTGCATTTATGCATATCCGTAATGTGCTTATTATGGAGGACGGCTCCTTTGAAGAAAGCGGACATCTTTCAAAGTGCGGCAGTATAGATATGTACGAGGTTGTCAAGGCTCTTGTTGAGACAGGCTTTGACGGTTATGTAAGACCTGACCATGGCAGAATGATCTGGGGCGAAACAGGAAGACCCGGCTACGGTCTTTATGACAGAGCCTTAGGTGCCACATATATCAACGGTCTTTTCGAAGCCTGCGAAAAGGCAAACAAGTAACAGAGGAGGAGAAATTATGTTAAAAAATGTTCTTAACACTGACCTTACAGATAAGGTTGCAGTTGTGACCGGTGCCGGCGGTGTTCTTTGCTCAAGCTTTGCAAAGACACTTGCAAGAGCAGGTGCAAAGGTAGCTCTTCTCGATATCAACGAAGAAGCAGCAAAGGCTTTTGCTGAGGAAATTGTAGCTGAAGGAGGTATTGCAAAAGCATATAAGTGCAATGTTCTTGAAAAAGAAAGCTGCTATGCTGTAGCTGATGCCGTAAAGGCTGATTTCGGAAACTGTGATATTCTTCTTAACGGTGCAGGCGGTAACAATCCCCGTGCGACTACAGATAAGGAATATTACTTCGAAGGTGATATTGACGCAGAATGTAAGAGCTTCTTTGACCTTGAGGGTGACGGAGTGAGCTTTGTATTCAACCTCAATATTCTTGGTACACTTATTCCCACACAGGCTTTTGCACGTCAGATGGTAGGCAGAGAGGGATGTAATATCATCAACATTTCTTCAATGAATGCTTTTACCCCTCTTACAAAGATTCCTGCATATTCAGGCGCAAAGGCAGCTGTTTCAAACTTTACAAAGTGGCTTGCAGTTCACTTCTCAAAGGAAGGCATCAGAGTAAACGCAATTGCTCCCGGCTTCTTCTCAACCAAGCAGAATGCGGCTCTTCTCTGGAATCCCGACGGCTCACCCACACCCAGAACAGACAAGATTCTTTCTGCAACTCCTATGGGACGCTTCGGTGAATCAGCAGAGCTTGACGGCGCACTTCTTTTCCTTGTAAACAATGCTGCAGCCGGTTTTATCACAGGTGTAGTTCTTCCTGTTGACGGCGGCTTTTCATCATATTCAGGTGTATAAATCAAAGTAAGGAGAATGATTAAAATGAGCGATATGTTCAAAACTATTTATGAACTCGGTATTATTCCCGTTGTTGCTATTGACGATGCAGATAAGGCAGTACCCCTTGCAAAGGCACTCAGGGACGGCGGGCTTCCTGCAGCAGAAATTACCTTCAGAACAGCAGCTGCCGAGGAATCAATCAGAAGAATCGTAGCTGAATGTCCCGACGTACTTGTAGGTGCAGGTACAGTTCTTACAAAAGAGCAGTGTGACAGAGCTATTGCTGCAGGTGCACAGTTTATTGTTACTCCCGGCTTTAATCCCGAAATGATAAGATATATCCAGTCAAAGGGTATTCCCATGATGCCCGGTGCAGCAACACCCGGTGAAATGGAGCAGGCTATGAGCATGGGTCTTAACAATATCAAGTTCTTCCCCGCAGAGGCTAATGGCGGTGTGGCAAAGCTCAAGGCTCTTGCAGGTCCCTATCAGGCAGCTAAGTGGATGCCTACAGGCGGTGTAAACGCAAAGAATCTCAACGATTATCTTTCTTTTGACAGAATTATCTGCTGTGGCGGTACATGGCTTGCAACAAGTGCAGATATCAACGGTGATAATTGGGACGGTATTACCGCAAAGTGTAAGGAAGCAGTAAAGACAATGCTCGGCTTCAGCTTCGGCGGTGTAGGTCTCTACGGTGACAGCGGTAAGGAAGATGCAAAGCTTCTTGCCTCACTTTTCGGCTTCGAGTATAAGGAGACTGAAAACGGTGTATCAGCAGGCGCTCTTTCCTTTATGAAGGGTGAAGGTGATGCAAAGGGCTGTATTGTTATCAATACTCTCAACGGTAACCGTGCTGCTGCATATCTTAAGAGAATGGGTGCAGAAATTGACCCGGATATCTGGTACGATAAAAAAGGCAATATTACTTGCTTCGGTCTTAAGGACACAGTTGCAGGTTTTGAAATCTGTATTGAAACGAAATAAAATTAGAGGTGAATAAAAATGGCAAAAAGAATTGTTACCTTCGGTGAAATTATGTTAAGACTTGCTCCGGAAGGCTATCTGCGTTTCTTCCAGAATGATACAATGCAGGCTACCTTCGGTGGTGGTGAGGCTAACGTTGCAGTTTCACTTGCAAACTACGGTATGGATGCTTCCTTTGTTACAAAGCTTCCCGCACACGCAATCGGTCAGGGTGCAATAAATTCTCTTCGCGGTCTCGGTGTTGATACAAAGGACATCGTAAGAGGCGGTGAAAGAGTAGGTATCTACTACCTTGAAAAGGGTGCTTCACAGAGAGGCTCAGTATGCATCTATGACAGAGCATATTCAGCTATTCAGCTTGCAAAGAGAGAGGATTTTGACTGGGATAAAATCTTCGAAGGCGCAGATTGGTTCCACTTCACAGGTATTACACCGGCTCTCGGTGAAAATCTTGTTGAAATCTGTCTTGATGCCTGTAAGGCTGCAAAGGCAAAGGGCGTTAAGATTTCCTGTGACCTTAACTACAGAGGTAAGCTCTGGACAAGAGACGAGGCAAGAGCAGCTATGACAAAGCTCTGCAAGTATGTTGACGTATGTATCTCAAATGAAGAGGATGCAAAGGATGTATTCGGTATTGAAGCTGAAAACACCGATATTTACGGCGGTAAGCTTGATAAGGAAGGCTACAAGTCAGTTGCAAAGCAGCTTATGGATACCTTCGGCTTTGAAAAGGTTGCAATTACTCTTCGTTCCTCAATTTCTGCTAATGACAATGACTGGGCAGGTATGCTTTATGACGGTGAAGAATATTGCTTCTCAAAGGAATATCATCTTCACATTGTCGATAGAGTAGGCGGCGGTGACAGCTTCGGCGGCGGTCTTATCTATGCTCTTCTTAACGGTAAAACAACACAGCAGGCAGTTGAATTTGCAGTTGCAGCTTCAGCTCTCAAGCATTCAATCGAGGGTGACTATAACAGAGTTACTGTTTCTGAGGTTGAAAAGCTCGCCGGCGGCGATGCATCAGGTAGAGTTCAGAGATAAACATAGCAGAAGAAATATATTAATCAGGGAGAAAACAAAATTATGGATAATAAAAATAATATCCGTCCTTTCGGATGGATGGATAAATTAGGTTATGCAATGGGTGATATGGGATGTGGCTTCTCATTCCAGCTCGTTTCCAGCTTTATGCAGCTTTTCTATCTGCAGTACATCGGAATCAAGGCAAGTGACTATGCCGTTATCATTCTTCTTTCAAAGGCTTTTGATGCTGTCAATGATATCGTAATCGGCAACCTTGTAGACACAAAGAGAATAGGCAAGAAGAGTAAGTACATGCCTTGGATTTTACTCGGTGGCGTTACACTTGTTATCTTCAACGTAATGATTTTTGCACCTGTTCAGAGCTTCCCCTATGCAGCAAAATACGCATGGTGTCTTATTGCATACTGTCTCTGGTCAATTGCATACACTATGGTTAATGTTCCTTACGGCTCTCTTCATTCAGTTATTACTGATGTTCCTCAGCAGAGAGTTTCACTTTCAACCTTCCGTTCAATCGGTGCAGCACTTCCCGCTATTGTTATTATGATAGTTCTTCCGAATATCGTATATGATAACGTTGAAAACACTGCTACAGGTGAAATCGAACAGGTTCTCAAGGGACCTGCACTTCTTCCCGTTGCAGTAGTTCTTTCAATCTTTGCTTTCTTTGTTCTTTACGGCACAACCAAGCTTGTAAAAGAGCGTGTTGTCCGTAATACTGAAGAAAATGCAGCAGGCTTCAGTGCAATGATGTCTTCTGTAAAGTCATTCTTTACAAACCGCGCTATGATCGGTGCAACTATTGCTACCGTTGCTTCTGTTGCACTTTTCAACTCAACAATGTCACTTAATAATATGGTTTTCCAGTATTTCTTTAAGGATACAGATAAAATCGGTCTTGCTATGGTAGGCTCTTATGCTCCTATGATTGTTGTTATGGCGTTTATCGGTAAGCTTACAGCAAAGCTCGGTAAAAAGAAGCTTCTTGTTATCACATTGATTATTGCAACAGTATCAGGTGCTCTTTCTATTTTTGCACCCATCACTCCCGACAGTAAGGGTATGATTCTTTATATCGTATGCCTTATGGGTCTTAACCTCGGTAATACTGTATTCCAGGTTTCTGTATGGGCAATTATTGCTGACTGTATCGAAGTAAGCTACCGTAAAACCGGTAAGAGTGAGGAAGGCTCCCTCTATGCTCTCTATTCATTCTTCCGTAAGCTTTCACAGGGTATCGGTCAGGCTGTTGTTGCCTGGGGTCTTGCAGCAATCGGCTTTGTAGAGGGTACCGGCTTTGTTCCTGAGGCAGACTTCGGCGGCAAGGTAAAAACTCTTTACTTCGTAGTTCTTGCTTTAGGCTCACTTATTGCCTTACTTGCTATGCAGTTCATTTACAACATCGGCAAAAAGGAAGAAGAGGAATTTAACGAATTTTCCGGTAAGATTACTATGTAAACAGATATATAAACTCCCTGCTTTTAACGAAGCAGGGAGTTTCATTTTGCCGATAAAAGTACAAGAAAAGTATCAACAAGTGACATATAACTTAAAATAAAGCGGACGGAACAGATATTCTGTCCGCTTATGTTATTCTTCTGACCGTTTATTCTGATCTGTAAATTCCTTTCCTTCGGAGTGGGAAAAAGGGAGTCTGATGCGTTTCTGATAGTATTACGGCTTGTCAGATATACTTTCTCAGCAAGAATAAATCCCTGCTTCGTTAAAAGCAGGGATTCTTTGTTATGGTGTTTTTTTATCTGTCTCTGTCAAACTGATCCATACCTGTGAACTTTCTGCCCCAGGCATTAGCCCAGCCTTCACAGTAAAGATTACCGTAAGCAATGTTATGCTTTTTTCTGTAGCCTGCAAAGCAGTTGCACCAGATAACTGACGGTATAGCAATTACAATGTAGTAAAGGGGACCGAGAAGAAGACACTGCCAGGTATGACCGTATTCGTGAATTCTTACGTCGTGAGTCCATTTCTTATTCTTATGCTGATCCTTCATGAAGATGAAAAGACCCATTGAAAGTCCGCCTGCATTCCAGGGCATATAAACGATTTTTGCATAACCGAAGTGCTGCCAACGGTAGCCCTTGATTTTTGTGCAGACGATAAATCCGATCCAGCCTAAAATGTTTACGGGAAGACCCCATGTCCACTGTATGAGATAGAAAAGGAATGCCTTGAGATTCTTTTTCCAGCCGTCAGCCTCGGGGATGGGTTCTTTCTGTTCGAGTTCAAGTATTAATTCTTTAGCCATTATTCTGCCTCCTCAGTTACTGTTTTTTTGCTTGTTCTGATAGCCTTCATATATTCTTCCTGCTCGATGAGAAGAACGAAATCACCGTTTTCGTTTCTTTCGAGAGGATGTGCTTCACCGTCGTTGTCTCTGCCAAGCCAGGTGTTTTCAAATTTCTGACCGGAGATTTTTTCCATAATCTTTATCTCTTCTTCACTGAGAGTGACGTTGCCGTACTTATGCTTGGTTGCAATAGCTGCACGGATAAGAGTGTGCTCCTTCTTTGTCATACGGAAGGTATGAAGAAGAACAAGTGAAATAAGGGTAAAGATGATGGGTACAAAGGTGATACAGATTCTTACACCTAAAAGTGCACTTGATGACTGCTGGAAGTCGGGATTTACTGCAACGATTTCTTTAAGCTCGTCACCTACGATAAGACCGAAGGAACCGAGGATAAACATAACAACGGAGCTCATAACACCTGAAACGGTCTTTTTGATGAAGGTGTTGAAGGTGCCGATAACGCCTTCACGTCTTCTGCCTGTGATAAGCTCGTCGACGTCACTGATATCGGGAAGAATGTTTATTGCAACATAACCGAGACCGGATTTACCGAAGGGATAAAGAACTGCAGTTGCCATAAGGAGAATCTTCCAGATGATTGCGCCTTCAGTTTCCGGTGAAGGATTCATAAACAGACATACAACAAAGCCTGCAAGCATAAGAGGAGTAACGATTGAACCGCACTTTTTCTTGCCGAATTTGATTGTAAGAGCATAGTTGAGGGGGAATGATGCAGCTTCAAATGCACCGGCGATTGTGGTGAAAAGAGTGTACATTGAAGGAAGCTTTGCAACATACTCTATGTAGTAGATAAGTGTTGTGGTGTAGAAGAAAACAGCTACGTTATAGCAAAGGCTCATAAAGAAATATTCTCTGAATGCCTTGTTTATAACTACAAACTTGTATTCTCTTAAAAGGTGTCTGAAATCAAATTTTTCAACCTTAAGATCAAGAGAGGGCTTTTCTCTTGTTCTCTTGAAGGTATTGTAAAGGCAGATACCGTAAACTATAGCAAGAATAATACCTGTGATAAGCATTGGCTTCTGTGCGCCTGCCTGAGGTGTGCTGAAGCCGAAGGATCCGAGAATAGCAGAAGCAAGGAAGAAAGAGGGGAACATACCGAAGGAATTGAAGATATAACCGACGGAGTTGTACTGTATTCTCAGGTCGTAGTCAGGTGCAAGCTCAGGAAGCATCGCAACGTGAGGAATGTCGATTATTGTATATGCTGTTTTATAAAGCATATAAGCAACCGTGAAATAAATAAAGGTTTTGACAGTTTCTGTTCTGCCGTCAAAGCCGTATCCGTTCCACATCATAAAGAAGGACAGACAGAAAAGCGGCATACCCCAGAGGATGTAACGTCTGTGCTTACCGTACTTTGAACGGGTTCTGTCGGTAATAATACCCATAAGAGGGTCGGTAATAGCGTCCCATACAACGGCAACGGTTGTTACAAGACCTGCCCATGCGAGGGGAAGATTTACAACGTCGGTGAGGAATTTCATATAGTAAAGACTTATAACATAGCCTGCACCGGAGGTTGTGATGTTGGCGCTGCTGTAATTTATCATGGGAATAACGTCGTTTTTGAATGTACCCTTGACACCGAGCAGCTTAAGGATTTTTTGTTCCATTATATCACTCCTGTTTTTTATAATGCATATACTTTAACATTTTAGTCGATTAAAGTCAAGTGATTTCAGTTTTTATAATAATTTACAAGACGGTCATACTCTTCATCACTTATCTCTGTTATTCCGCCGTGCTTGAAGCCGTAGGGGAAGGAGAAGCTTTCCTTTGACATCGTGAAATTGCTGTCACCGGGCTTCGGTGAGATAAACGGCACATAGCCCATTTTCGGTTTTTCACAGCCGAAGAAATCAAGCATAAGACACCATCTTCCGTCAGGAAGGACAAGGGTGGTAGGTGCTTCGTAGGAGCCGGGCTTTTCAAGTGTTGCCATATAGTCCTCAAATGCCTTGTCATGGGTGTAGGGGCCGTAGAGATTTTCTGATGTTGCGTGCATATTCATTGAAGGATGCTCTGCGTTTTTATAGAACATATGATAAACACCGTCAATTTTACGGATATGGGTGTCAAGAATTTCGTTATCCTTTGTGAAGAACAGCTTCGGCTCAGAGAAGGTTTTAAAGTCTTTTGTAACTGAGCAGTAAATAGACATATGTGAGTAGTTATCTTCCTTTACCGTTGAGCCCCAGTGAATGAGGTATTCTCCCTTTTCATCGTCTCTGAAAACCTCGGGCGCCCACATACAGCCGAAATTCTCGGTGCCTATGGGAAGAAGCTTTTCCTCAGAGAAGCTGATAAGGTCATCGGATTTCCACATACGCAGACATTTGCTTCCCGTACGGTTTACTACCTTCCAGTCCACCTGATAATTTTCGTCCATACGGTAAACGATACATTCATCGGTAGTCAGAATTGCAAAGGAACCGTCAAAAAGTCGTACTATTTCAATATCGCGGCAGCCTTTAAAGCCTTTTTCTGCCGTGAGAACAGGCTCGCCCTTGTTGAGCATCTGCCAGTTGAAGCCGTCCTTGCTGACGGAGAAGTATACCTGCTCACCGTCGGGAGTGAGTTTTTCTTTGAAATGTGTAAATAAATAAGCCATAATTTTTCTCCTCATAATTTTTTATTAAGTATATCATTTAATATATTTCTTTTCAATAAAGACAAGAAAATTAACTCACCTTATTGAAAAAAATTTTTTGATGTTGTAAAATGATTCAAGAAAAGAAAAGGAGGCATTTATTATGCTTGAATTCAATGAGTTTGACATAAACGGCGAAAGACTGCTTTGCGAAATGGGCGGAAAGAACGCCGATATGCTTATGACAATAAAGGTCAAAAAGTTCACGGAAGGTGAAAGAGTTACCGTAGAGGACAGTGAAAACGAGACAGCTTTCCTTATTCTTAAGGGTGAAGCAACAATCAGATGGCAGGGTAACGAGGAGAAGATGAAGAGACGTGATATCTTCGAAAAAACTCCCTACTGTCTTCACGTTCCGAGAAATGTAAAGGTCGAGGTAACAGGAGCAGAGGGTACTGAAATCCTTATTCAGCAGACAGATAATGAAAGAGATTTTGCTCCCGTTTTCTATAAGCCCGAGGATATTCTTTATCAGATTTTCGGTGAAGGTCAGTGGGGCGGTACTGCGCACAGAATCTGCTCAACAGTTTTCGATTACGATAACGCACCTTATTCCAATATGGTTTTAGGCGAGGTGTTCAATCAGCCGGGTAAATGGTCAAGCTATCCTCCTCACCATCATCCTCAGCCAGAGGTATATTACTATCAGTTCGATAAGCCCCAGGGCTTCGGTGCCTGCTTCCTCGGTGACGATGTATACAAGAGCGTACACGGATCTGCTTCATTCATTACCGACGGACACGACCATCATCAGGTTGTAGCTCCCGGCTATGAGATGTGTTATGTGTGGATGATCCGTCATCTTGAAAACGACACATGGTACAAGACTTCAAGATTTTATGCTCCCGAGCACGAGTGGCTTGTGAAAGAATAATACCGGATAAAGAGATGCGGCACAGCTGCGTCTCTTTTTTGATTAAAAGGGCCTGTTTTCATCAAAAAAATTATTACTTAAAAAGAATTAATGCTCTAAATATATTGAAATTGTGTCAGAAAAATGTTATAATGGGTCGAATAGACTATGTTGGTGTTTTATGTACTTAAACGGTGAGATTTATCAGGAGAAGATTTAAGTAATCAGACAAAGACTTCAACACAGAGAAAAACTATTACAAAAGAAAGGATTTCAGTTGTATGAAGTACAGTTATTATCCGGGTTGTACCTTAAGAACGAAGGCTAAAGACCTTGACCTCTATGCAAGAAAATCTGCTGAGGCTCTTGGCTTTGAGCTGGAAGAAATCAAGGATTGGCAGTGCTGCGGCGGTGTATATCCCTTAAGCAGTGATGAAATTGCCACAAAGCTTTCTTCTGTCCGTGCTCTCAACGAGGCAAAAGTAAAGGGTCAGGATTTGGTGACACTCTGCTCTGCCTGCTATCACGTTGTCAAAAGAGTCAACGATGATATGAGAAACGTTGAGGATATCAGAACGAGAGCCAATAATTACCTTAAGCTTGAAGAGGCTTATAACGGTGAAACGGAGGTTCTTCACTTCCTTGAAGTTCTCCGTGACAAAGTCGGCTTTGACGAACTTAAGAAAAAGGTTGTCAAGCCTCTTACCGGAAGAAAGATCGGCGCATATTACGGTTGCCTTCTTTTAAGACCGGGACAGATCTTAGGCTTTGATAATCCCGAAAATCCGACAATTATCGAAGACTTTATCAGAGCTATCGGCGCTGAACCTGTTATCTATCCTTACCGTAACGAATGCTGCGGCGGATATATCTCCCTTAAGGCAAAAGACCTTGCAGGTAAGATGTGTGATAACATTATGGACAGTGCATCGGGCTTTGGTGCAGAGATGCTTATTACTGCCTGCCCTCTGTGTCAGTACAATCTCACCAAAAATTCAAAGGGAACAATTCCCGTATATTATTTCACTGAGCTTCTTGCAGAAGCACTCGGTGTGAAAGGGGAGGACGAATAATGAGCACCGTAGATAAGAAAACTGCGGCAGAGAAAATTGCTGAAATCAGCGGCGCTAATCCGCTTAAGTGTATGAAATGCGGCAAGTGCTCAGCATCTTGTCCCGCCTTTGAAAAAATGGATATCAAGCCTCATCAGTTTGTATCCTATGTAGTTAACGAAGATGTAGAAGCTCTTGCGAAATGTGAGTCTCTCTGGTATTGCCTTTCCTGCTTTGCCTGTGTAGAGCGTTGTCCGAGAGATGTAAAGCCCGGCAAGATTGTTGATGCGGCAAGACAGACTGTAATAAGACAGAAGGGTCAGAATTATCTTAAGGCTGACGAAATCCCTGCTCTTATTGATGACGATATGCCTCAGCAGCTTCTTGTAAGCGCATTCAGAAAATTCAGGAGGTGAGCAAATGAACGGAATAGGCGTTTTCGTCTGCCACTGCGGCAGTAACATTGCAGCAACGGTTGACGTTAAAAAGGTTGTGGAAATGGCTAAGCTTGAGCCCGGCGTTGTTCATGCTGAAGAATATCAGTACATGTGTTCTGAAGCAGGTCAGGAAAAAATAGCAAAGGCCATAAGAGAAAAAAGACTTTCCGGTGTAGTTGTATGCTCATGCTCACCGAGAATGCACGAAGCTACTTTCAGAAAATGTGCCGAAAAGGCAGGCATCAACCCTTATATGGTTGAAATTGCCAACCTTCGTGAGCAGTGCTCATGGGTACATAAGGATATAACCGAAGCTACAGAAAAGGCAGTTATTCTTACCCGTGCTGCTATTGCAAAGGTAAGTCTCAACACCTCTCTTGTTGCAGGTGAAAGCGGCGTTACAAAAAGAGCACTTGTTATCGGCGGCGGTATTGCCGGTATTCAGACTGCCCTTGATATTGCCGATGCAGGCTATGAGGTAGATATAGTTGAAAAGACTCCCTCAATCGGCGGTAAAATGGCTCAGCTTGACAAAACCTTCCCCACACTCGACTGTTCGGCATGTATTCTTACACCGAAGATGGTTGATGCTGCGGCTCACGAAAAAATCAACATTTATTCCTACAGTGAAATCGAAAAGGTATCAGGCTTTGTAGGTGACTTTACTGTTGATATCCGTAAAAAGGCAAGATATGTCAATATGGATAAATGTACAGGCTGCGGTGCATGTATGGAAAAATGTCCCAGCAAGAAGGGTCTTAGTGAATTCAACAGCGGTCTTAACAACAGACCTGCAATTTATACTCCCTTTGCTCAGGCAATTCCCAACGTGCCTGTAATTGACCCCGATCAGTGTCTTATGCTTAAGAACGGCAAGTGCGGTGTCTGTGCAAAAATCTGTCAGGCAAAGGCTATTGACTATACTCAGGAAGATGAAATCGTTACACGTAAGTACGGTGCAATTGTTGTAGCAACAGGCTTTGAGGTTATAAAGCTCGACAACTATGACGAATATGCATACAGTCAGAGTAAGGACGTTATCACTTCTCTTGAGCTTGAAAGAATTATGTATGCTGCAGGTCCTACAAGCGGACACCTTGGGCGTCTCTCTGACGGTAAAGCTCCGAAGAATATTGTATTCATTCAGTGTGTCGGCTCCCGTTGTTCAGATAACAAGGGCAAGAGCTACTGCTCAAAAATCTGCTGTATGTATACTGCAAAGCATGCAATTCTTATAAGAGATAAATATCCCGATGTAAACGTAACAGTATTCTATATTGACGTACGTACACCGGGTAAGAACTTCGACGAGTTCTACAGAAGAGCCGTTGAAGAATACGGCGTAAACTATGTAAAGGGTCAGGTAGGTAAGGTTACACCCGAGCCCGACGGTTCCCTTACGGTTCACGGTGTGGATCTTATTGACAATAAGCAGCTTAAGGTTAAAGCTGATATGGTTGTTCTTGCAGCTGCAATTGAGCCCAATCCCGCAGTAAGAGAGATTGCAACAATGCTCACAGCAAGTATCGATACCAACAACTTCCTCACTGAAGCTCACCCGAAGCTTCGTCCCGTTGAATCACCTACAGCAGGTATCTTCCTTTCAGGTGTATGTCAGGGACCGAAGGATATTCCCGAAACTGTATCCCAGGCAGGTGCAGCTGCAGTAAAGGTTGTAGGTCTTCTTGCCAAGGATAAGCTTCTTACCAATCCCTGTACGGCTATTGCCGACGAGCTTCTTTGTAACGGCTGTAGTGCCTGCGCTAATGTATGTCCCTACGGCGCTATTTCATATGAAGACAAGCTTATCAATGACCACGGCATCAGAAAGACACACAGAGTTGCTTCCGTTAACGGTGCTCTCTGTCAGGGCTGCGGTGCTTGTACTGTTGCCTGTCCTTCAGGTGTTATGGATCTTCAGGGCTTCTCTAACAGACAGATTATTGCGGAGGTGGATGCTATATGTCTATAAACGAGTTCAGACCTAAAATTGTTGCTTTCTGCTGTAACTGGTGTAGTTATGCAGGTGCTGACCTTGCGGGCAGCAGCAGACTTGCATACCCCGCTGATGTAAAAATTATCCGTGTTCCCTGTTCCTGCCGTGTAAACCCCATGTTTATACTCCGTGCCTTTGAAAGAGGTGCTGACGGTGTAATCATCTGTGGTTGTCATCCCGGTGACTGTCACTACAGTACAGGTAACTATTATGCAAGAAGAAGAATGACCTTACTTTTCTCAATGCTTGACTATATCGGTATTGAGAGGGAGAGAACCAGAGTAGAATGGGTATCTGCCGCTGAAGGTGTTAAGTTCTCCACAACAATGAACGAGTTTGTTGAAGCAGTTCGTGAGCTCGGACCTAACAAAAGATTGGGGGATTTAAGATGCAAAGATTAATTGAAAGAATGAAAGAGCTTCTGGCTGACGGTACTGTTGACCGTGTATTAGGCTGGAAAAAAGGTGACTTAGGTTATAACCACGAAGCACATTTCTTTAACAGCGCAGAAGAGCTTGACGATTTTATCTACGACGGCTTCTGCGGTGCAAACCTCAGTAAATATATGATTAAGGGCTCCAACCTTGAGGGCAGAACTCTTGTTCTCTTAAAGCCCTGTGATACCTACTCTTTTAATCAGCTTCTCAAGGAGCACAGAGTTTTAAGAGAAAAGGTATACATTATTGGTGTCGGCTGTAAAGGTAAGCTCAACATTGAAGCTATCAAGGCAACCGGAGTCAAGGGTATTCTTGAAATCAAGGGTGCAGGAATTGACGACAAATGTGATGAGCTTACAATTAATACAGTATACGGTGAAAAGAAAATGGCATATAAGGATGCTATGCTTGAAAGATGTCATGTATGTAAGGGCAAGGAGCACAAGATTTACGATGAGCTTCTTATCGACAGCACAGATACTCTTGACGGTGACCGTTTTACCGATGTTGATATTATTGAAAATCTCACTCCTGAAGAGAAATTTGAATTTTTCCGTAAGGAGCTTTCAAAGTGTATAAGATGTAATGCCTGCAGAAATGTCTGCCCCGCATGCTCATGCAGAAAGTGTGTCTTTGATTCAAATAAGTTTGATTCAGAGCAGAAGGCTAACGTTGATCCCTTTGAAGAAAGTATGTTCCATATTATCCGTGCTTTCCACGTTGCAGGAAGATGTACTGACTGCGGTGAGTGCAGCAGAGTCTGCCCCCAGGGTATTCCTCTTCATCTCTTCAACAGAAAGTTCATCAAGGATATTAACGAATACTACGGCGAATTTATCGCAGGTGAAGATGCAGAAACCAAAGGACCTCTCACCGATTACACACTCGTAGACCTTGAGCCGGGAGAAAGGAGATAAAAATGAAAAAGATAGCTAAAGAAAAATTAGGCGCTTTACTTTCTCTTATTAATGAGACAGACAGAATTTATCTCCCCGTAAGCCTCGGCGGACAGACAAACTACGGTATATATAATGAAAACAGCAAGGTTGACCTTGATACTCTCAAGACAGTAAAGAGTGCAAAAGAGGTTTTCTTCCCTCAGAGTGAGACTCTTTACACTGTTACAAAAGAGGATAAGAAAATCCGCATTACCCAGGAAGAGCTTATGAGTGAAGAGTTCGTTCTCTTCGGTGTCAAGGGCTGTGACGTAAAGGGTGTCGAAGTTCTTGACAAGGTTTTCCTTTCAGAGCCTGTTGACTCCTTCTATAAAGCAAGAAGAGATAACGGTGTTATTGTATCTCTTGCCTGCGGTGAGCCCGAAGAAAGCTGCTTCTGTAAGGCTTTCGGAATTGACTGTGCAGAGCCTCAGGGTGACGTTACAATCTATGACTGCGGTGACGCATATTACTGGTCAGCAAAAACTGAAAAGGGTGAAAAGCTTACTGAAAAATGTGCATCTCTTCTTGAGGATGCAGATGACAGTGCAGTAAAAGAGAAGCAGGACGCTATCAGAAAGATTGTATCCCTTCTTCCCTATATGAATCTCTCTCTTGAGGGATGGCACGGTGAAGCAACAAATGAAAAGTTTGATTCATCATTATGGGCTGATCTTTACAAGCCCTGTATCGGTTGCGGTACCTGTACCTTTATCTGCCCCACATGTCAGTGTTATGACCTTAAGGACTATGACACAAGCAAGGGCATCCAGAGATACAGATGCTGGGACTCATGTATGTATTCTGACTTTACAATGATGGCTCACGGTAATAACAGAACAAGCCAGATGCAGCGCTTCCGTCAGAGATTTATGCACAAGCTTGTTTACTTCCCTGCAAATAACGAGGGAATGTACTCCTGCGTAGGTTGCGGCAGATGTGTTGACAAGTGTCCTACAGGAGCAAATATAGTAAAGGTTATCAAAGCCTTTGAAAAAGAGGAGGGCAAGAAATAATGAGCGAATGCAATTGCCATAAGAATTATAAGCTTGATACTCTTGTGCCCAGAGTCGGCATAATTACCGATATCCGTCAGGAGACTCCCGACGTAAAAACCTTCAGAGTAAATGCACCCGAAGGCGGTAAGCTCTTCGAGCATATGCCCGGTCAGTGTGCTATGCTTTATGCACCGGGTGTCGGTGAGGCTATGTTCTCTATTACATCTTCACCCACAAACAAGGAATATCAGGAATTCAGTATTAAAAAGTGCGGTGTTCTCACCGATTATCTCCACGAGCTTCAGGTAGGCGACGAAATCACCGTAAGAGGTCCTTACGGAAACGCTTTCCCCGTTGAGACAGAGCTCAAGGGCAAGGATTTACTTTTCGTAGCCGGCGGTATCGGTCTTGCACCTCTTCGCAGTGTTATCAATTATGTTCTTGACAACCGTGAAAATTACGGTAAGGTTGATATTCTTTACGGCTCACGTTCAGCTGATGACCTTGTTCAGCTCAAGGAAATCAAGGAAGTATGGATGAAAGCTAAGGACGTAAATGTATATCTCACCATTGACAGACCTCAGGACGGCTGGGACGGTCATGTCGGCTTCGTTCCTTCTTACCTTAAGGAGCTTGAGCTTTCCTGTGACAAGACAGTTCTTGTCTGCGGACCGCCAATCATGATCAAGTTCGTTCTTGCGGCGCTTACAGATATGGGCTTTTCAAAAGAGCAGGCATATACAACTCTTGAGCTGCGCATGAAATGCGGTGTAGGAAAATGCGGACGCTGCAACATCGGTTCCAAGTATGTTTGTAAGGACGGCCCCGTTTTCCGCTGTGATGAAGTTGACGAATTACCCGACGAGTATTAATGGAAAGGACACGAAGAATATGAGCAATTTAGTTAATGTATATTTTTTCGGTAAGAAATACGAAGTGCCCGGTGAAATGACAATTATGACCGCTATGGAATATGCCGGTTATACTCTTTCAAGAGGTTGCGGCTGCCGTCACGGTTTCTGCGGTGCATGTGCTACAATTTACAGAATCAAGGGTGACAACACTCTTAAGACCTGTCTTGCTTGTCAGAAGCAGGTTGAAGACGGAATGTATGTAGCATCAATTCCCTTCTTCCCGACAGATAAAAGACTTTACGCAATTGAGGATATAAGACCCACAGAAAAGATTATGATGGAGCTTTATCCTGAAATCTACAGCTGTATCGGCTGTAACGCTTGTACAAACGCATGTACTCAGGACCTTAACGTTATGCAGTACATTGCTTACGCACAGAGAGGCGAATATGAAAAGTGTGCAGAGGAATCCTTTGACTGTGTAGCTTGTGGCTGCTGCAGCGTAAGATGTCCTGCAGAAATCTCTCATCCTATGGTAGGTCTTCTTGCAAGAAGACTTGTAGGTAAGTACATCGCTCCCGAAACCGAGCATCTCAAGGTAAGAGTTGATGAGGTAAATAAGGGTGCATACGATGAGCTTATTGAGCAGATTATGGCAAAGCCCATCACAGAGATGAAAGAACTTTACAACACAAGAGAAATTGAGAAATAAGGAGGGAAATCCAATGTTTACAGCTGAAATGCTCGAATCAATAAAAAAGGTTGAAGCAACCAGAGAAGAAAGAATGAAGACCGAGCCCAGAAGAATGACAGCCGAGGAAAAGGATGCCCTTCTCAAGGCTTATCACCCCGACTACCGTGAGGACGGTTTTGCAGAAATCAAGGTAGGTCCCAACAAAGGACAGAAGGCTCCCAAGGAGCTTGTTGATCTTCTTCACTCAAACAGCCGTCTTCTCAAGGATAAGGTTGATATTACAAAGGTTGACTATGAAACTGACGTGCTTGTTATCGGTGCCGGTGGTGCAGGTTCATCTGCAGCTATCGAAGCTAACGAAGCAGGCGCAGATGTTATGATCGTAACAAAGCTCCGTACCGGTGACGCAAACACAATGATGGCTGAAGGCGGTATTCAGGCAGCTGATAAGGAAAACGACTCACCCGTACAGCATTATCTTGATGCTTTCGGCGGCGGACACTTTGCTGCAAGACCTGAGCTTTTAAGAAGACTTGTTATGGAAGCTCCCGATGCTATCAAGTGGCTTAATGACCTTGGCGTTATGTTCGATAAGGACGAGGACGGCAGAATGGTTACCACTCACGGCGGCGGTACATCAAGAAAAAGAATGCACGCATGTAAGGACTATTCAGGTGCAGAGATTATGAGAAATCTCCGTGACGAGGTTCTCAACAGAAAAATCCCTGTAATTGAATTCACATCAGCTGTTGAGCTTATCAAGGATGATAAGGGTCAGGCAGCAGGTGCTGTTCTTCTTAATATGGAAACAGGCGATTATCTTGTAGCAAAGGCAAAGACAGTTGTTATTGCAACCGGCGGTGCAGGAAGACTTCACTATCAGAACTTCCCCACATCCAACCACTACGGTGCAACTGCTGACGGTCTTATTCTCGGTTACAGACTCGGCGCACCTCTCCTTTATCAGGATACAATTCAGTATCATCCCACAGGCGTTGCTTATCCTTCACAGATTTTCGGTGCACTCGTAACTGAAAAGGTACGTTCACTCGGCGCAATGCTTGTAAATAAAGACGGTGAAGCTTATGCTCATCCTCTTGAAACAAGAGACGTTTCCGCATCTGCAATTATCCGTGAATGTGCTAACGGCAAGGGTGTTGATACTCCTCTTGGCAGCGGTGTATGGCTTGACACTCCGATGATTGAAATTCTCGGCGGTGAAGGCACAATTGAAAAGAGAATTCCCGCAATGATGCGTATGTATCTCAACTACGGCATTGATATGAGAAAAGAACCCATCCTTGTTTATCCCACTCTTCACTATCAGAACGGCGGTCTTGAAATCGGTGGTGACGGCTTTACAAAGGCTATTGATAACCTTCTTGTTGCCGGTGAGGCAGTTGGCGGTATCCACGGCAGAAACAGACTTATGGGTAACTCCCTTCTTGATATTATTGTTTTCGGCAGAAATGCAGGTAAAGCAGCTGCTAAGAAAGCTAAGGATGTAACTATCGGTGAGATGAGCATTGATCACATCAACGCTTATGCCGAAGAGCTCAAGGAAGCAGGAATTGAAACAAACGAAGTTTCACCTCTTCTTCTTCCTAAATATACAAGACACGAAAGATAAGGAGACATTACAATGCGTGAAATTAATGTTCAGACAATTACTGATGTAATTGAAAAGCTTTGTATCGAGGCTAACTGCCACCTTCCCGGTGATGTTAAGTGTGCAATTAAAAACTGCCGTGCTTGTGAAGACGGTGAAATTGCAAAGGGTATCCTCGATGATATTATTGAAAACTATGAAATAGCTGACAATGAAAATGTTCCCATCTGCCAGGATACAGGTATGGCTTGCGTATTCCTTGAAATCGGTCAGGATGTACACATCGTAGGCGGCAATCTTGCTGAAGCTGTAGACGAAGGCGTAAGAAGAGGTTACACAAACGGCTATCTCAGAAAGAGCGTTGTAGGCGACCCCGTAAGAAGAGGTAACACAGGTGACAACACACCCGCAATGCTTTACACAGAAATCGTTCCCGGTGATCAGATTAAGGTTACTATCGGTCCTAAGGGCTTCGGCAGTGAAAATATGAGCCAGATCCGTATGTTCAAGCCTTCAGCAGGTCTTCAGGGTATCAAAGACTTCATCATTGAAGCAGTTGAAACTGCAGGTCCCAACCCCTGTCCTCCCATCGTAGTAGGTGTAGGCATCGGCGGTACCTTCGATAAGGCTGCTCTTCTTGCTAAGAAGGCTCTTATGAGACCTATCGATTCATCTCATCCCGATCCCTTCTATGCTGATCTTGAAAAAGAAATGCTTGAAAAGATCAACGAGCTCGGTATCGGACCTCAGGGCTTCGGCGGTAAGACAACAGCTATCGGTCTTAACATCGAAACTCTTCCCACTCACATCGCAGGTATGCCCTGTGCAATCAACATCAACTGCCACGTAACCCGTCATAAGTCGGAGGTAATATAAAATGGAAAAGAAAATAACTTTACCCCTTACCGAAGAAATTGCAAAGACCCTCAAAGCAGGTGACAGAGTTCTTCTTACAGGTATTATCTACACATCAAGAGACGCAGGTCACAAGAGAATGTGTGAAGCTCTTGCAAGAGGCGAAGAATTACCCATCGATCCTATGAACGCAACTATTTACTATGTAGGCCCCACACCCGCAAAGCCCGGTACAGTTATCGGCTCTGCAGGTCCTACAACCAGCGGCAGAATGGATGCTTATGCTCCTACAATGATGTCAGTTGGTGCAAGAGGTATGATAGGTAAAGGCGCAAGACTTCCCGAAGTTGTTGACGCTATGAAAAAGTACACCGGTGTTTACTTCGGTGCTATCGGTGGCGCAGGCGCTCTTCTTGCAAAGTGCATCAAGTCAGCTAAGCTTATTGCTTTTGAAGATCTCGGTGCAGAAGCTCTCCGTGAGCTTTATGTTGAGGATATGCCCCTTATGGTTATTATTGATAGTGAGGGTAACAATCTTTACGAGCTCGGAAGAGAAGAATATCTTGCTTCTAAGAAATAAAAATAAAAGCAGCTCTCCTTAAAAAAGGGGAGCTGTTATATTAAGGAGTAAATTATGAAATACATTAAAGCTTTTTCTGATACAGCAGAAATATCACAGGTTGCTTTAGGCTGTATGAGAATTGCAGATAAGTCAGATAAGGAGATGGATTTTTATCTGAATAGTGCCGTAGAGCTTGGTTATAATTATTTTGACCATGCGGATATTTACGGCGGCGGAAGATGTGAAGAAGTCTTTGGCAGAGCCTTAAAGCGAAATCCTTCAGTAAAAGAGAAAATCTTTATTCAGACCAAGTGCAGTATAAAGTCAGGTATGTACGATTTTTCAAAGGAGCATATAATTTCTGCTGTAGAAGGCTCCCTCAGAAGACTTGGAGTTGACAGCATTGATGCTTTGCTTCTTCACCGTCCCGATCTGCTTATGGAGCCTGATGAGGTTGCTGAAGCCTTTGATATGCTTGAGAGTCAGGGCAAGGTTAAATATTTCGGTGTGTCAAACCATAGTCCGATGCAGATTGAGCTTCTTAAAAAGAGCGTAAAGCAGCCACTACTTTTTAATCAGATGCAGCTTTCGATTACAAATGCAGCAATGATATCAAGCGGTGCAAATGTAAATCTCTGCAACAGTGACGGAATTAATTATGACGGATATCTCCGTGACTATTGCCGTCTTAACGGAATAACTGTACAACCCTGGTCACCGCTTCAGTACGGATTTATTGAGGGCAGCTTCCTTAAAAACAGAGAATATAAAAAGCTTCATAAGGTAATTGATGAAGTTGCTGAAAAATACGGTATTACCGATACGGGTGTTGCGATTGCGTGGCTTTTACGTCTGCCTGACAAAATGCAGCCTATAGTCGGCAGCACCAACCCCGAAAGAATCAAAGCAATAGCACAGGTAAGTGATATTACACTTTCAAGAGAAGACTGGTATAAGATATATCTTGCCGCAGGCTACAGATTACCGTAAATATTTTTGTTGTCATTCTGAAAACAGAGAAGAATCCTTGATAATCTCAGGGATTCTTTTTTCAGTTTAATTAAGTTTTTCTTAAGTATGTGAAATACAGTTGAAAAGTAAAATATAATATGTTAGTCTTAAAGCAACGAGGAGGGATAAAATGCAAAAAGCAATAAAAATTATTTCACTTATTGCCGGGATTCTTCTTCTCGGTAACGCACTTCTTATGTCGGTAATTGCCAATCTGAATATCGGACTTCTGCCTGTTATCTGTCTCGGTGCTGTGCTTACGGCATACGGAGCACTTTTTGAAAAGATAAAGTCACTTAAAATAATACATATTTTTGTGGCTGCTCTGCTTGTTACTCTTACGGCTTTCGGCTCGTTTATAGCCGTTTACGGCAATAATGATAACGCAACCTATAAGGAAGAAACTGTTATTGTTCTCGGCTGCGGAATAAGAGGGGAGAGAGTCAGTGTAGGACTGGCAAGAAGACTCAATAAGGCTTATGAGTATCATCTGAAAAATCCCGATGCAGTAATTATTGTCTCAGGCGGTCAGGGACCTCAGGAGGATATTCCCGAAGCACTTGCAATGAAGAGATATCTTCAGGAAAAGGGTGTCCCCGAAGAAAAAATAATAATGGAGGATAAATCTACCTCCACCATAACAAATTTTAAATATTCCCACGAGATTATGAAAGAAAAAGCCTTGTCCTCTTCCTCAGTGGTATTTGTAACTAATTCCTATCACGTATACCGTGCATCAGAGTATGCTGAAGCTGAAGGCCTTGAGGTTACTCATCTTGGTGCAGATATAATCTGGTACACGGTACCGATGAATTATATGAGAGAGATGCTTGCAATAATGAAAATGTGGGTATTTGATTAAAAAAATAACCGACAGCTTATACTGAAGGCATAAGCTGTCGGTTTTATTGTGTTCTGATTTTACATAAGTATTACGATGAACTGTGAAACAAGAACAACTGCAATAAGTGCAATAGGATAAGTAGCGGCATAAGCTGCTGCAACGTCTTCTGTGCCTGCTGTACCGATAAGAGTACCGAGCGCAGGAGTAGATGTCATACCGCCTGTAATTGAGCCGAGGTTGTTGAGAAGGCTGAGCTTAAGAACATACTTTGCAAAGAGATAACCGATAATAAGGGGTACGATTGTCATAATGATACCGTATACAAAATACATTGCATCAAAGTTTTCAATAAACTCTGCACCACCGGGAATACCTGCACCAACAAGGAAGAGAACAAGACCAAGCTCACGGAAAAGCTTGAGAGTGCCCTGTGTAGGCATAATGTTAATTCTGCCGATGCGTGAGAAATGTCCGAGAACAAGGCTTACAAGAAGGCATCCGCCTGTTGTTGTAAGTGAGAAGCATGTTCCGCTGAAGCCTGCTGAGGAAAGGGGAATCTTAATCTGACCTATAACTGAACCGAGGATAGCTGCAAGTGAGAAGGCTGCGATACCCATATGGTCAATGTCAAAAAGCTTACCTGTGAAGCTCTTCTTTTCTTCTTCACCTTTAATAACAAGCTTTGCACGTTCTTCGTCCATATTTGCCTTAGTGAGCTTAGGAATAATCTGAACGAAGAGAACAACACCGATAACACCGAAGATATAAGCAATACCGTGACCTACGGAAACGAGTGCCTGATATTCTTCAGCAACAGTAGCCTTGGCTGCTGAGAAGGCAGGTGTTGAGGTAAGTGAGCCGGAAAGAAGACCGACAATCATTGCTACAAAGCCGTCCTGATCCTGAATAGAGCCGCCGTAACCTACAACTTCACCTAAAGCAATACAGCCTACAGCAGAAAGACCGCCTGCAAGAATGATAATCAGACCGAGAAGAACATATGATTTGAAATTTCTTTTAAAGTTGCCGAAGAACTTGGGACCGGCGATAAAACCGACTGATGTTACAAAAAGAACAAGTCCGAGACTTTCAACAAGGGTAAGTCCGCTTGTAAAGTCATAAGGCTTTGATGAACCGCTGAAAATAAGCTCTCCGTCGCCGTTTACGCTGAAAGCAAGAGCACCGAGAATAAGAGCAATGATAAATACACCTGCGTCACCGAGTGAAATACCCTTGATTGTGATTCTGCCCAGTGCATATCCTGCAAAGAGAGTGAAGAACACAACAAGAATGAGTGTGGAAATGTTGCTGATGGAAATTAATCCGCCGAGTAGACTCATAATTAAAACCTCCGATAAAATATTTCTTTTTTTAGCCTCAAAGATTTTATCATTAATAGTATTATTTAACAAGTATAATTATATACAAACTTAACAAAAGCAACAAGAATGTTTTGTGCAATTAAACTAAAACGAGCGAGGAAAAATAATATCAGAAAAAAATAAAAAACTTTCAAAAAAAGTATTGACAATTGGTAATAGTGTGTGTATAATATCATTTGTTCCTTGCGGAATTGTGTAAGGGTAGCACAGCAGACTCTGACTCTGTTTGTCTGGGTTCGAATCCTAGTTCCGCAGCCATAATTAACGCCTAAAAAGGCAACAAACCTTGAAACCCCTTGATTTTACAAGGGGTTTCGGTGTTTTTATGACTCAAAAATAGTGTTTCGTTTTATGACAACAAAATAGCTGTTTTTGAGGCCTGTGGGGATATGAACTCGTACATATCCAATAATTTAATATAAACATAATTTTAAGATCGATTTTTTCAAGATTAAAGACTGAAAATGTCGGTCTTTTTTTATTGCTAAAATTTAATAGAGATACATAGCCGTTACTGTAAAAAGTAGCGGCATTTTTTATTTAACAAAAATTTGCGAACAAGGAGGTAAAAACAATGTTCAAAAAAATCACAGGACTTTAAGTAAAGTGAAGTCACCCTCAAAAAAATAATACAAGGAGGAAAAACAAATGATTCACGGTTTACTTGTCTTGCCCGGTCTTTATACAGCAGTATTTCTCCATATCATTGCGGCGATTGCAAGCTTCATCGGAGGCTAATGTATGGCAGAGAATGAAATGCTTACTGATGTGCCATTAACACAAATCCGTGATTTTCTTCATCATCCCTATCTCGTTAAAGACGATGAGAGCATGGATGAGCTTGTTGAAAGCATCAAGGAAAGAGGCTTGATACAGCCGGTCATCATAAGACCTGTTGAAGACGGAATGTATGAAATGGTGTCAGGGCACAGACGAAAAAGAGCTTTTGAAATTGCAGGGTATGAGAAAATACCCGCAAGAGTAAAAGAAATGTCAAGAGATGAGGCGATATTATCAATGGTGGACAGTAATCTTCAAAGAGAAACGGTTTTACCCTCGGAAAAAGCAAGAGCATATAAAATGCGACTTGATGCTTTAAGACGCCAAGTAGGAAGACCAACAAAGAATAATTCGGACCCGACGGGACCGAATTTAACAGGAACACGCTCGAATACTGAATTGGCTGCTGAGGTAAAAGAAAGTGAAACACAGATTAAAAGATATATCCGCTTGAATTATCTTGTACCCGAAATGCTTGACCTTGTTGACGAAGGTAAAGTAGCAATGCGACCTGCGGTTGAAATATCATACTTACCCGAAGAAATACAATATGACCTTTTGGAAGCTATGGAGTACAACGAAGCAACCCCGTCTCACGACCAAACCATCCGTATGCGAAAGGCATATCAGGAAGGTAATCTCACAACAGAGGTTGTAGAAAATATTATGGAAGAGCCTAAACCAAATCAGAAAGAAAAATCACCTTTCAGAGATAAGCGCATAGAAGGTGCTATCCCGAAAGGCATACCCAAAGATAAATACTGTGATTTTGTTATCAAGGCTATCGAATTCTATAACCGATATTTAGAAAGAGTAAAAGAAAACCGTTCAAGGTAATCTTTTGCTCTTATTTTTATTTCAAAAAAGAAAGGATAATTTTTTTATGAACATCAAAGTAGAAATCAAGAAAACCTTTAAGGGCGAAAGACCTGTAAAGGCATTTGCCGACGTTGTGATTGACGGCAGTATGGTCATTCACGGTGTCGCAGTTATCGAAAAGGACGGCAATAAGCTTGTTTCCATGCCCTACAAGAAATGGAAGACAGGCGAAGGTGAGCTTCGTCGCAGTGACATTGCCCATCCCATCACAACAGAAACCCGTAAGCAGATTTCCGATGCGGTGCTTGCCGCTTACGAAATCGCAACAGATGAAAAATTCAATTAAATCTCAGGAGGTATTTATTTATGTTTAAGAAAATCAAGTCATTTTTCAAAGGTGTTTCATCAAAGGCAAAGTCAGCCTATGAAAACACAGAAGCAGTCATCAAGGCAAAGGTCATCAGACTCGTTGCCGGAACCCGTGCCGAAGCCTATGTCGATACAGGTGTGAAAATCCTTATCGCAGTTGTTGTCGGTGCACTCGTTCTCACACTCATCTACGGTCTGTTCAATACAGTCATCATGCCCACGGTTGAAACAAGGGTTGAAGGTCTGTTCAACTACGCCGGTTAAAAAATTCAAGGAGGTAATTCAGTATGTTTAAGAAAATCAAGTCATTCGTAAAGGGCGTTTGCTCAAAAGCAAAGTCAGCCTATGAAAATACCGAAGCCAAAATCAAGGCAAAGGTTATCAAGCTTCTCGTCGGTATCCGTGCCGAGGCTTATGTCGATACAGGCGTTAAAATCCTTATCGCAGTTGTTGTCGGTGCTCTTCTTCTCACCCTTCTCTACGGTCTGTTTAATGCAACCATTATGCCCGCAGTCGAAACGAGAATCGGTGAGCTGTTCAACTACGCAGGTTAAATAAATTTTTAGGAGGTAATTCAATATGTTTAAGAAAATTAAGTCATTTTTCAAAGGTCTTTGTTCAAAGACAAAGGCAGCCGCTAAAAGCACAGAGGCTGTCATCAAAGCAAAGGTTATCAAGCTCCTCGTTGGCATCCGTGCCGAGGCTTATGTCGATACAGGTGTGAAAATCCTTATCGCAGTTGTTGTCGGTGCTCTTCTTCTCGGCGGTCTCTACGCTCTGTTCAACACAACGATTATGCCCACGGTAACACAGAAGATTCAGGAACTCTTTAACTACACAGCTTAAAAAAATATTTTTCAGGAGGTAATTTAATATGTTTAAGAAAATCAAGTCATTTTTCAAAGGTGTTTCATCAAAGGCGAAGTCAGCCGCAAAGAGTACAGAGGCTGTCATCAAGGCAAAGGTCATCAAGCTCCTCCTCGGCATCCGTGCTGAGGCTTATGTCGATACAGGTGTGAAAATCCTTATCGCAGTTGTTGTCGGTGCTCTTCTTCTCGGCGGTCTTTACGCTCTCTTTAACACAACGATTATGCCCACAGTTACACAGAAAATCACAGAACTGTTTAACTACGCAGGTTAATTAAATTTTAGGAGGTAATTCAATATGTTTAAGAAAATCAAGTCATTCGTAAAAGGTGTTTGCTCAAAGGCAAAGTCAACCTATGAAAATACCGAAGCCAAAATCAAGGCAAAGGTAATCAAGCTTCTTGTCGGCATCCGTGCCGAGGCTTATGTCGATACAGGCGTAAAAATCCTTATCGCAGTTGTTGTCGGTGCTCTTCTTCTCGGCGGTCTTTACGCTCTCTTTAACACAACGATTATGCCCACAGTTACACAGAAGATTCAGGAACTGTTTAACTACGCAGGTTAACCGACAAAACAATATTAAGGCGGAGTGGTTTAAAAGTGGCTGCTCCGCCTCTTTTTTTCAAAGGAATGAAAAACAATGATAAAAACAAGTTTATTTAACATATATCCTATTCTCCCTTTAGGGAATGTACCCGGTGTAGCTTACTCGGATAAAGAAACCGTAATTAACTTTTTCGCTTCACTGGCATATCTGATGCTCATTCATTTTGTAATGAGATTAATTGTAGTAAAGGTTCCCGAATACAAAAAGGAAAACAAGAAAGAAATGATAGTATGCCATATCATTACGGCAGGTGTATCTCTTGCTATGCTCCTTATGTTTGGTCTTTCGGATATGCTTATAAAAGGAACTGTGTTCTACCTTATTCTTCTTTACTCATCACTTTCAGACAACCACACAAGAACATTGAATGATGCCGCTTCGGTTATGGTAGTAATCACTTCATTTATCGGTGCAGATGTATCAGATATTCCCAAAATGGTCTTATCTGCCCTTGTTCTTTTTGGAGTATTACTCATATTCGCCGTAGCAACAAACGGCGGTTTAGGCGGTGCTGATATTAAATTAACGGGTGCGTGTGCATTAGTTTTAGGCTTATGGAGCGCAACCTTCGGACTCATAGTTGGTCTGTGTCTTGCTATTGCTCATACCCTCATTAAGTACAGAGGTAAAGATAAAAATGACGACCTTGCATTTCCTTTTGTTCCCTATCTTTCAATAGGATATATGGCAGGATTTTTCTTACAAGGAGGTTTTTAAAAATGAAAATGAAAAACAGAACCTTAATCGGTATTGTCTGTATCGTTTTAGCTGTTGCGGTGACATTTCTTGTTTCACCTCTTGTCAACAGAATATCCGAACAGAAAACCGATGTAATCCGCTTCACTAAGGATATTTCACACGGCAGTAAGATTGCTGAAACTGATATTGAAATTGTGAAGCTCTCAAAAAACAGCGTTCCCGAAAAGGTACTCAAAACAAAGGATGCCGTTGTAGGTAAATATGCAAAGGCTGATTTATTCAAAGGCGACCTTGCAACAGAAATAAAGATTACAGATGATGAAAACTCCGTAGCAAATGTTTTCAGCTCTCTTAACGGAGATAAGGTTGCTATGAGTGTAACCATCAATACCTTTGCGGGCGGTCTTTCGGGTAAGCTCGAAAACGGTGACATTGTAAGTGTTTATGTAACCGATAAGGAAGGCGAAACGAAGGTTCCGTCAGAGCTTAAATATGTTAAGGTAATCACCACTACCACATCGGGCGGTGTTGATGAAACAGAGGTTGTGGAAAATGAGGACGGCAGCTTTGAGCTTCCCTCAACTATTACACTTCTTGTTTCCTCAAAGCAGGCTACCGTGCTTGCAAATTATGAGGAAAACGCTTCAATGCATGTAGCTCTTGTGTTCAGAGGTGATACAGAAAAGGCACAGAAATTCCTTGATAAGCAGGATAAGTTCCTTGAAACGAAAACTGACAAGGAAGGTGCTGATAACAATGGCTAAAATAATTGCTGTATGCGGAGCACCGGGAAGCGGTAAAACAACTGTTGCATTTAAACTTGCACAGGAGGTTTACATCTCAACCTCTGATTGCTCCGTTACCTTTATTTCACCCGATACTACCGTTCCTACAATCGGTATGCTTTTTCCGAATTACAAACCCGATTCCCTTTATTCATTGAGTGCGGTACTTGATTCGACAGATATTTCAAGTGACCTGCTCCTTGAAAACCTTGTAACTGTTAAGAATATGAAAAACTTCGGTTGCCTCGGTTTTAAGTCCGGTGACAGCAAGTATAGTTTCCCAACACCGACAAAAGAGAAGGTGAAAAATCTTCTTGATGTTCTTGCGGCAACTGACGGTTATGTGTTTGTTGACTGTACCAACGAGGATACAGACCTTATCTCAAAACAGGCACTCGCCAGAGCAGACCATATTATTCAGGTCATTACACCCGACCTTAAAAGTATGACTTGGCTCAATTCCTACGGAGATAAGATTATCACATTGGGAACGGAGCAGAGCTTAAAGGTAATAAACATCACGGAACACGAACTCTATATACCTTTGGAGGATGTCTGCACGCATCTTAAAAATGTCGCTTGTGTTCTTCCTTATTGCCGACAGGTAAAACAGCAGCTTCTTGACGGAAGTCTTTATGAAAGGCTCAATGCAAAAGAGTATAAGAAAAGGCTTTCGGCTCTTGTGAACAGAGTTATTTAAAGGAGTGATATAAATGAATCGTCAAGTTGATTTTGTTACTCTTTTGTCTATGGTTCAGGAGCATATCTCATCAAAATATGCCGCTACTCTTACCGATACAACAAAGCTCTCACAGCTTAAATCCTACATCGAAAAGTATCTGCGTGACACGGCGTATTCCGTTGAAGGTATGACGGATGAAAAGCTCTGTGACAAGATATATTCCGAAATGGCGGAGTATTCCATACTCACACCCTTTCTTGGCAGAGATAATGTTGAAGAAATAAATATCAATGCTTGGAACGATGTTGCCATAACCTACACAAACGGCAAGATTGAAAAGGTAAAGGAGCATTTTTATTCTCCCACACACGCTACGGATATTGTCAAAAGACTTCTTCATCATTCGGGTATGATTATCGACAATGCTTCTCCCATGTCGCAGGGGCATTTGCCGAATAATACAAGAATTACGGCTCTTAAAGCCCCGGTTGTTGATGATGAAATCGGTGTGAGTGTTTCTATTCGACTTCTTCACCCGTCAAGAGTTAACAGAACACAGATTATCAAGTCAGGCAATGCAACAGAAAAGATGATTGATTTTCTCTGCACCTGTATGAGATACGGTGTTTCTGTTGTTGTAGCAGGTGCCACATCTTCGGGTAAAACAACACTTCTTAATGCACTTCTTACCACTATTCCCGACGGAAAGAGAGTTTTCACCATTGAAAGCGGCTCCCGTGAGTTGGCTCTTGTGAGAAAGGATAAGAAAGGCAAGGTAGTGAACAATGTAGTTCACACTCTTTCAAGACCTTCGGATAATGAAGCCTATGACATTACTCAGGAAGATCTTGTTGTAGCTTCCCTTCGTTTTAATCCCGATATTGTATGTGTTGGTGAGATGCGAGATGTTGAGTGCTACTCGGCAGTAGAAGCAAGTCTTACGGGACACACCGTTGTTTCAACGGTACACGCTTCGGCGGCAGATGCGGCACATATGAGAATAGCTCTTCTTTGTCAGAAGCGATTTCCCATTGACTTCAAGACCTCACTTATGCAGGCAGGTCAGGCCTTTCCCATTGTCGTATATACACATAAGCTTGAGAACAACGAGAGAAAGATAATGGATATAACTGAGTGTGAAATTCTTCCCAACGGTGAAAGAGCGTACCACACCCTTTTCCGTTTCAACATCACAAAGAATGTTATCGAAAAGGGTAAAAACATTACAGAGGGACACTTTGAACAGCCGGAGATAATGTCCGACAGCCTTAAAAAGAAGCTGATGCAGTTCGGTGTACCGCAGGATGTTCTTTCAAAATTTCTGGAGAAGGGAGCTGATTACTCTTGATTATGCCTATGATTTCTTCCTTATTGCTTATTGTGGCAATAGTCTGTTTTCTTAATCTGTCACCACAGCAGATTACAGAAGATATTATGAGGCTTACAACGCCTAAAGTAACATTAAGAGAAAAAGCAAGAAATATGAGAGCAGGTAAAAAGAAAAAGAGCCTCGGCTCTAAACTTGCATATACACAGACGGCGTTGGCAGCTATGGGACAGGAGAATAAATTTGCTCTTGTCTGCTGTGCTTCACTCGTTCTTTTTGCGGCAGGTGCGGTAGTTGCAGTTCTCATTGACAACATATTCCTTCTTCCTGCCTTATCGGCAGCCTTTGCCCTTATACCTTTCATCTATGTCAGAAATAGTCTTTCACAGTATGAAAAACACATTAAAACTGATTTGGAAACAACACTTTCAACAATTACTACTTCATATATCAGAAATGAGGACATTATTCTTGCAGTAAGGGAAAACCTTGATTACATCAAACCGCCCTTAAGAGCTTGCTTCAATGCTTTCATCGGAGATGCTGTTGCAATTTCATCGAGTGTGAAGCAGGCACTTCGTAATCTTAAAGAAAAGGTTGATGACGATATTTTTCGTGAATGGTGTGATGCATTAATCCGTTGTCAGGATGACAGAGCACTTGTAGATACTCTTCATCCTATTGTTGCAAAACTTACAGATGTGAGAGTGGTAAACAGTGAGCTTTCAACTATGATGGCGGCAGTAAGAACAGAGTATTACACAATGGTAGGTCTTGTTGTTGGCAATATCCCTCTTTTGTATGTGCTTAACAAGGATTGGTTTCATACGCTCATATACGAAACACCGGGTAAGATTGTATTAGGAATATGCGGTGCGGTTATTATCGTGACATATATGTTCCTTCTCAAATTCACTAAACCCATTGAATACAAGGCATAAGGAGGAGAAAAGAAATGATTAAGATTATTGTAGGCGTACTTTTCGGTATCGCCTTTTATTTTATCCTCGCAGATGCTTTTAAAGTGCCGTATATGAGAACATCAAAGGCTATTACAAACCTTGCCAAACAGCATCAGGAAAAGACAAGCAGTATTGATGTATGGCTCGGAGGCTTTGCAGGTGCAATAGCAAAGCGTATTCCTATGAATGAGTTTAAAAGGATAGAGCTTGAAACAGACCTTCGTACTGCTCAGATGAATATTACACCCGAAATGTTTAAGGCTAACGCTATTGTAAAAGCACTCATTATCGGTGTGTTTGCAGTCCCTTTGTATTTTATCTTCCCGATACTTTGTCCTGTTGTCATATTCCTTGCTTTTGTTCTTTACAGAATAAACATGAAAAGTGTAGGAGGAAAGATAAAGGAGAAAAGAGCGAAGATTGAATACGAATTACCGAGGCTTGTAGCCAATGTAGAAAAGACCTTGAAGCACGAAAGAAGCCTTTTATCTATTCTTACAGAATATTCCCGTAATGCCGGACCTGAACTCAAGCACGAGCTTGATATTACAATAGCCGATATGAATTCGGGTAATCAGGAAGCGGCAATCACAAGACTTGAAGCAAGAGTCGGCTCAAGTATGATGAGTGATGTTTGCCGTGGCTTTATTGGTATGATACGAGGTGACAGTGCTCCTATTTATTGGTCAAACCTTGCTATGAAGTTTTCAGACATCCACAGACAGAGATTAAGAATTGAAGCACAGAAGATACCAAGGAAAGTAAAGAAGCTTTCTATGAGCCTTCTTTTCTGCTTTATGCTCATTTATGTTGTGGTTATTATCGCACAGATAATGGGCTCTGTCGGTGTTCTTTTCGGTTAAGGAGGTAATGAATATGAAAAAGATTATTTCAAACCGTAAAGCTGAAGGCTACATTGATATTGCCGTTGGCATAATTGCACTTATGATGGTGCTTGTTGTAACATTGAATATTTACACTTTTTTTATGCTGCGGCAGGATTTGGATACAGTTAGCGGATTTCTTATTGAAACTGCCACCTCGGAAGGCTCCTTCGGTGAGGAGTTTGACGAAAGATGTGTTGAGCTTAAAAGCTCATTCTTTGAGTTTGATGTAGTTGCATCCGCTGATGAATACTACAACTCGACCTATGAGAGAGTACAGCTTGGTGACAAAATGACGGTTACCGTGTCTGTTCACACCTATGTCAGAGGTGTCGGTGCATTTAAGATACCCGTAACTGTAAGTACAACGAGGTCGGGTATTTCCGAAAAGTATTGGAAGTAGGTGCAATAAATGAAGATACTTAAAAACAAAAAGGCTGAAAGCTATGTACCCGTTTGTGTACTCATTCTTGTAATCGTAATGATATTTTCTGGTATATTTGTCTATGCTTCTGCCGTCTCCCTTATTGATACTTCAAGAGAAAACAGTAAAGTTGTACTTGACAGTTTTGTAACACAGAATGCTACAAGGATATATGACAGCATCAAGCAAGGCAATGACTACACCGAAAGTGTTAATCCGCAGGAGTTCACAGATGCTCTGTGTGACTTTTGCACATTAGACGAAACAGCTTCACGGCTGTATAGTTATGACAGTGAAGGAAATCTCAAATACTCAATGACATATCCTGAGATGAGTTTCAGAGAGGAAAATGAGCTTGAGATTGTAATTCACTACACAATTTCAGTACCGATATATTTCGCAGGTCAAAAAATTGATACTGCAAATGTACCTATAGAAATTGTATCAGTATTAAGTGAAAAATTTTAAATTCAGGAGGTAATTCAAAATGACAGTTTTAGCAGTTAAGGGAGATAATTACAAAAAGATTGTTGCAGGTCTTGTAACGGCAATAATCATTGTTTGTCTCATAATCGTGGGAATTATTATCAAAGGAGTCAGTGACAGAAATGCTGATGAAACAACATTCCCCGAAACAACGGTGAGCGAGGAAACAACGGATGCAAACCTCATTCTTGAGGATATTACAGACGAAGCTACAACAGAGGAGAATGTGCCGGAAATCGAAAACGATGATAAAAACATTCTCTCCATTGACGAAGCAGTAACAGAACCCGATACAACAACCAAGGTTACTTCAACAACAAAGCCGCAGACTACGGTAAAAGAGGAAAATCCCAAGCCTGTAACAACACAGAAAGCTCCGACAACGGAGGAAGGTTCACCCGCTTCAGATAATGACAGCGTAAAGGAATATTCCTGCGGAAAGTCAGGTCATCACTGTGAAAGCAAAGAAACACATTCATTTATTGTAAGTCTTGAAAAGAAAGGATGTTCACTTTGCGGCTCTCATTCCTGTAAGAGCTTCTATGCTATTGATGAATGGGGTAACGCCTGCTATGATATTTCAAAGTGTACCAAGTATTCAGAAAAGAAAGACCCGAATAAATACTGTGACGATTGCACCAAGAAAATCGGTGACGGCTCAAAGGGTACTTGCGTAAGATTTACCGTTGATACTAAATGTCCCGATTGCGGTAAGACAGTTAAAGCAAGAACCTGCCACACACATTAAAATTTAATTCTCTATGAAAGCTCGGCTTAATGTCGGGCTTTTACTTTTTATCGGAAAGGATGATAGTTATTAAAAGAGTATTATCAATTTTTCTTGTAATTCTCACTCTCTTTTCATCAATTCCCATTTCAGCCTTTGCCCTTTCTTGGGACGGTGACAGTGCAGGCGGCAGTATTGACGCTGTAAACGGCAGTAACACGGGTTATGTTATCCGTGACACTGAAGACTCAAACTGTGTTGTCGGCTACCGTTTTTCTGCCGTTGATGCGGACGGTAACATGAAGGTTACAAAGGTAATTGATGTTTACAGAGATACCTCAAACGGTGACCACGCTTATTCAACCTCTGCGAAGTTTTCAAAGAAGTATAATAAGTTGGGCGTCATTTCTAACAGAAATGCAAAACTTTCAACTACCTATAACACCACTAATTGCTATAAAGAAGCAAATATCAGCTTTGTAAAAGACCTTCCCAATCCGAGTGGTGTTGAAACATGGCAGAGTTATGAAGCTAATATCAATCAGGTGCTTTCAAAACTCGGTGTTGGCAGCGTTTCCAATATGGTTTACGGTGATAAGGTTATTATCGAGCCTCTATTTGACGTTTGTCTTGCAGGTGAATATCAGGCTTTGACAGTAAGTGAAATAGCATACTGCGGACGAAGCGTTTTAGGCGGAAGCTCTGACGGCGGCAGCAGTGACGGAACATCTAAAACTTGGGGATTTATTGCCCCATACACAAACCGTATATGGCCTAATAAGTTATATACTCCCGACGGTCAGGGATTATGGACAGCCGCATCAAAGATAGGCAGTTCTTCTGTAGCTACCTTTAATACTATCCTTACTAAAGGCTATGGCGTAGGTATTGCATATAACGAAACACAGAATATAACCTATACGATTAAATTTAACGGTAACGGCAGTACAAGCGGCTCAATGTCCTCAATGAAAATGTCCTACGGCACGGCTAAAAATCTCACAGCCAATGCTTTCACAAAAACAGGAAACGCCTTCAGCGGATGGAATACAAAGGCTGACGGAAGCGGTACATCATACAGTAATAAGCAGTCGGTCAAAAACCTCACAAAGACAAACGGTGCAACCGTTAATCTTTATGCACAGTGGTCCCCATATAAGTTAAAGGTCAGCTTTAATGCCAACGGCGGTGCAATAAGCTCCGACACTTACTATCTTTCATCAAAGGTAGTGTATAAGGAAGCTGACAGCACAAAGTATATTCAGACTTGGACTTACAATAAAACCAAGGATAACGGTCTTACAAATGCCGGTACTTTCGGTCTGTATAAGACGGGATATACCTTCAAGTCTTGGGGTACCACCTCATCAGGCGGTACAACTTTCAGCCAAAGTGATAATACCATTAAGCCCACAGACCTCAATACAGGCATTAAAACGGGCAATGTGAGCATGACACTCTATGCACAGTGGAAACCGAATACCTATACTATTAAGTTTAACGGTAACGGAAGTACAAGCGGCTCAACAGCGTCAATGTCAATGACATATGATGTTGCTAAAAACCTTACTGCAAACGGCTTTGTTAAGTCAGGCTATCACTTTACAGGTTGGAATACAAAGGCTGACGGAAGCGGCACGAGCTATTACGATAAGCAGTCAGTTAAAAATCTGACTACCGCAAACGGCGGTACTGTCAACCTTTATGCACAGTGGGATACCAACTCATATATCATAGCCTTTGACGGCAACGGATATACAAGCGGTACCACATCGAGTATGAATATGAAGTTTGATGTAGCTAAAAACCTTAATGCCAACGGTTATGCAAGGACGGGATACAAATTCTCCCATTGGAATACAAAATCAGATAACAGCGGCACCTCATATTCCAATAAGCAGTCAGTTAAAAATCTGACTACCACAAATGGTGCAACTGTTTATCTTTATGCCCGTTGGTCGCCAATAACCTACACAATTAACTTCTACGGCAACGGCAGTACAAGCGGCTCAACCGCTTCAATGTCAATGACCTATGACAAAGCACAGAATTTAACTGCCAACGGTTTCGTAAAGACAGGCTACAAGTTTACAGGATGGAATACGAAATCAGACGGCAGCGGAACGGCATATACAAATAAGCAGTCAGTTAAAAATCTGACCTCAACAGACGGCGGTACAATAAGCCTTTATGCTCAGTGGACACCGATAACTTATACAATCAAGTTTAACGGTAACAGTTCAACGGGCGGCTCAACTGCTTCAATGAGTATGACTTATGATGTTGCTAAAAACCTTACTGCAAACGGTTTTACGAGAACATCATATAAGTTCAAGAATTGGAATACAAAGGCTGACGGAAGCGGTACATCATATAAGGATAAGCAGTCGGTTAAGAATTTAACAACAACCGACGGTGCAACTGTAAACCTTTATGCACAGTGGCAGTATGACCCCGTTCTTCTCGTTGAACAGTGCAGTGTATATGAAGGCACAAAGAGCGATAAAACCACTCTTTTCGGTTATACAAGGGGCAATGTATTTGATGATTATGTTTACAAAACAAACTATCCTGTTATGGGTGATACCATTTGGTTTAACATACATTTCCCGGCTGAAATAGAGAGCTACAAAGCAAGACAGTATGTAAGGTATAAAGGAGGCTCTTGGACAACAAGAGATGTTACACTCAGCAGTTCAAGCTCCTCATCGCAGTATTTCCCCGTGCAGTTTACAGGAGATTACAAAACAGTTCCTGCAAGTATAGGATATTATGAAATTGAAGCTAAAACCGATTGGATTGACTCTTCCGGCAATGTTCTTAAAAGCGGTGAAATAAAGACCTTCTATATCCCCGTTAAGCCTGTTGTTTACAGATACAAGGTTGAAGCAAGAGGCTACGAAAAGATTATAACTGCATATAGCGGTATGGATGGCTCAAGTGGTACGCTATATTCCGGTCAGCATGTCAATTTGGCATACAAATTCAAGGGTGGAAACTCTTGGTATCCTTTGGAATATGTAAGAGGTTCATTACACTATTATGACGGCTCAAAATTGACACCTGCCTATACGGAAAACGAGGGATACGACGTTGCAAAGAATAAGGTTTATTTAAATAATTCGGGTGTTCAGACATTCAACAGTTCTCTTAATACCTATACTGTGCCTTTAACATCACAGAATAAATTAAGATTTAAGTTAACAACTTGGTGGATGAATGATAAAGAACACACAGAAGAATCATCTTGGATAGAGCTTCCCGTTGCACCTTGCGATTTACAGCTTGATGAAATTAAGCTCTATGATAAGAATACTTCAAAAGAGCTTGATCCCTTAAAACTCGAAGCAGGTCAGCAAGTTAAAGTAAGATATATTTACTACAACAACACCAATGCAAAGGTTTTTGTTGAAAACTTCAATAATGACCGTGAAAGAATAGGAAATGCTGTCTATTCCATTCCAGCAAAGAGTTATGCAGGATTATGGGGTAAAGAGTTTACCGTGCCGAATAAGAGAACATTCACTATTTGGGGCGGTGTATATCAGGAAGGTATGGGTATAGGTAATACCGATTACGAAACAGACGGAACAAACAATGAATTAACCCTTACCTGTGAGGTTAATCACCCTCTTACCCTTGTACCCATTACACCTAATGCCGCATACCGTGAACAGACAGAGGTTGTTTCTTCGTTCTGGCTTAAAAACGGCTATACGGATAATTATACTCCCTCTGATGAGGTAGATGTTCGATTCAAAGTTTACAGAAACAGCACTCTTATTCACACTGAAACAATAGAGAATGTTGTTGTGCCGGGAAGTGATAAAAACCTTCTTTACTTTAAGTGGAAGGTGCCTACGGGTATTAACGGCGGACAGGTAAAGATTACGGGTGAGATTATTGATGACGGTAAATCATACAACTTAAAGAATATGTATAACTCTACTGTACCGTATATTATCTCGGAAACACCCGATACACAGTTTGAAAAGAAAAAGCCGAGCGGCTTCAGTACACCGACCTTGCCTGCAACCACAAGCGGTGCGGCTTCTTGGTGGTTATGGAAATATGAAAACGGCACATTCAAAAAGTACGAATATGCCATAGGCATATCCAATACCACACCGTATATTACTCCCGCAACGGGAGAAACGGCTAAAAAGGTAAGCGGTATGTGGAATATGAAGTCAGGCTACGGTCTTGCACTTTCTCTTACAAACTCCGTAAGCTCAGTTGTAGGCTACAACATTCCCAATACAGACAGCTACACAACCTCACAGTATGCTATAGCTTTGTTCCCTGAATTCGGCTATGAAAGTACGGAGGGTAATTTCAGAACACTTGAGCTTAATGATGGTAAATGGCGTTTCAGAGAAAACGGCACTTACGGTTATGTTCATTTCACACCCTTATGGTATCCCGACGGAGATTATACGGTATGTATTGAACAGAGAGATTTCTGGACACCTTCGGGTATGATAAAAAGAGCTTCCAAGGCTGATGCGGTACGCCTTACAGATTCGGCGTATGATGATTGGTACATCGGAAGATAAATAAACAAAAATAAATACTTTTGGACTGTTTCTTTCTCAAGAAAAAGGAGCAGTCCTTTTTCTTTGAGAAAGGATTGAAATTATGACATATAAATACAGCAATATCATTGCAAAAAACTGCGGTATAAATTCTGCTTTGATAGCAGGGTATTTATACGAACAGCAGAAAGAAAGAGGCTTCATTCTTTGGGGTAAATTGTGGTACAGATGTCCTGTAAACAACTTAACGGCTGTTTTCCCGTTTATGGGAAAGTCAGCTGTTTACGGAGCACTTAAAAGACTTCGCCACAAAGGATATATTTTGAGAACGGAACATAACAAAAGTAAATTTGACCGTACCAAAAGCTATGCTTTTACCCCTCTCGGTACATCAGTGATGATGTCAACAGAAAAAGTATTAAAAGGAGGCTAATGTTATGGAAGAAAAAAGAATGGCGGGTAACTATGAGGTTACCACAGCATTTGAAATTGGTACAAAGGAAATCATAATCGGTGAGGATAAAACCGCTGCTCCCGATGAAAGATTCGTTGTAGCTAACTATGAAAACAACGGCATATTTGAAAGATATGTCGATGCTCTTGTAGGCGGTGACTATGCGGAAATCGTAAAGATATTTGCTGAAAGAGTAAAAAATGAAGCAGAACAGGTTATTGATGAAAAATCAAAAATCACTGTTGATATGACACCCATTACAAAGGACGGCTGTCAGGTGCTTGAAGCTGATGACAGAATAAAAAACAAGGTAGTTGTTATCCGTGCTGATGTATTCAAGCCCGAATATCAGATCGCAACAAAGCAGTTGCAGCTTTGTACAGGCGGCTTCGGTGCAGAGCCTAATTCAAGAGGATCTGCCTGCTTCTGCACAAATCTTTACAGCGGTAAAGAGGCAAGGTTTGAACGCTCGGATATTCTCGGTGTTATTGAAAAGGATAACCTTCCCGATTGGGCAAAGGAAAGACTTGATGTGGTTCAGAAGGAAATTGCTCACAGAAGAAAGGAAAGGGATGCAAGATGACACAGCTTAATGTAACACCCATTACGGAAAATCTTGAAAAATATACCTTTAAGCAGAGCAGTCAGATTTATCATCAGACAGCCTGTATAGGTTATCTTCGTGCAGACCTCGGCTCAAGCGGTAAAGAGTTTCATTCCACTTGGAATGAAATTTCCGCATTTTTCAAGAGCGACGAGTTTTCGAGAGAGTTTGATGAGGTAATCAATGCACTTCGTTTCGATGAAAAATACGGCAATATGCTCTCTGACAGAAGAAAGCTCAGTCAGTATTGCCGCAGTAATGCAAAGCAGTACAGCGGTGCAGATAATCAGTATTACGGTGTCAGAGTTGACACGGATAACTACACTTATCTTTTAAGGCTTAATCCCAACAAAGGTGAATATAACCTTTATTGTTACTGCTATGTAAGGCATTTTCTCGAAAATCATCTTGTCTGTGCAAATAAGGGTATCAGATTTATAACCCCCTCATACAGAAAGATATTCACTATTCCGGACGGAGATAAAATCAGAATTAAATACCCCGACGGACAAAAATCTGATAAGACCTGCCGATACATTGATGATTATCACACCGAAGTCGGCGGCAATCTTTATCATATCTGTGAGTTCGCAGAGCTTATGGAGAATAACAAAAACAAGGTTATCCCGCTTCGTTCCTCGCTTCCCGAAAGAAGCTATGCAGTTCACCCGGAAAGCGGAAGGCTTATTATCATCACCAAGGGTGAATATGAGGTTACAGATGTAAGTAATGCCTATGACAGCCCGGAAAAGAACAGAGAGCTTGCAGACGGACATAACCGTGAAATGGGCATTACAAAACAGCAGGCAGAAGCAATGCTTCAGGGTGCTATATCCGGCTGGGAAAAAGCATCTGCCGACCCTCAGAACTACAACGAACACGGCATATATAAAGAGCCGAGGGACAGACAGAGAGGTGAAGCACGATGAAGCGCATCGTCGGTTATGCTTGTTGATGAAAAGGCACTCGGATGTGCCTCATGCTGCTATCACAACGGAGATGTTTGTGGTATATGCTATAAAAAAATCTTATCAGAAATTGAAGAAAGTAAGGTGAAAAAAGATGGCGAAAGTACCAAACGAAGTAGCTAAAAAGTTTAAAGCACTTGAAAAGCTTGTTTCTCTCGGTATCAGCTCCGAGGATGAAATTAAAAAGCTTACACCCAAAGACCTTATGGATGCGAAGGATATATCCTTTGCTGATGTTGTTATGATTTATCAGATTATGGAAAGCGTCAAGCAGAATAAGCTTTTCTCTTTCCTTGTAAAGTATGAGAAAGTAATGAATGACGGTGAGGTGAAGCCTGAATGTCAGGAAAATACGAACATATCACAGGAATCTACAACGACCAAATCCAAAAAGTAACTGCCAGCTTTGAAGATTGGAAAGCCTTTCTTAAAACGGCTTCCAATAACTATAAATATAACTTTGGCGAACAGTTGCTCATATACGCCCAAAAGCCCGAAGCAACGGCTTGTGCCGAGATAAGCTTTTGGAACGAAAAGATGCAGCGTTGGGTAAACCGAGGTGCATCGGGTATTGCCTTGTTTGACTACGCATCAGGCAAACAAAGGTTAAGATATGTTTTTGATGTATCTGACACTAACTCTTTTTACGGGTACGAGGTGCCCCGTTGGGAGGTTAAGGAAAGATACCACAGCGAGATAAGCGAAGCCTTAAGTAATGCTTTCGGTGAGGTAGCAGAGGGCGGTCTTGAATCTGTTATTGATGATACTGCAAGAAACTTGGTTGAGGATAATGCTCTTGACTATATCTCCGTACTTGAAGAGGTAAAGAACGGCAGCTTTCTTGAAGAGCTCGACAGCGACAATATCTCTGTAATCTTTAAGGATGCACTTTCAAGCAGTATCGGATATATGATGATGAAAAGGTGCGGTCTTGACGCTGACTCATTCTATGATTTTGAAGATTTCAAGGCTATTTTCAATTTCAACACTCACGAGGTTGTTGTTCAGCTCGGCAATGCCTTGAGCGACATATCTGAAATGGGTATAAGAGAAATTGAAAGCACGGTAAAAAATCTTCAGAAAAATGAGAAAAAAAGGAATCGCACATTTGTCAAAGAAAAAGAAATTGACTATGATGAAGGTGCAAAAGAAAAAGAAATTACCGAAAGGAGCAATGAAAATGACACAGATTCAGTACAGACAGGTCGGAGATTACAAAATCCCGAACATCAAACTTCCGGAGGAGGAGAACGTTACTCTTGGCAAGTACGGTATGATGAGAATGAAATTCTTGCAGAAGAACAAGTCGGGAATGTATATGCTGCTGATAACCAAGGGCACATTGATGAGAACCCTCAAGAAGACCGAGGACGAAGCGAACGAGATGCTGGAACACCTGACAGAACAGATGATGAAAGCTCAGGGCGTAACGGAACAGCTCAAGGAGAGCAATCAGATGCTTTGGGTGCAGATGATGAACAACATCCGTCACTCAGCAGAAGAGATAGTTCTCAAGGAACTGATTTACAGTTAAGCGGGCACGACTTCAATGATCGTGGAAGCGGCATTGACTATTATCACCATGACAAAGAAAAAAATGAGCTTTTAAGAACTTATCTTCGCTCACATATTGATGAAATCGCCACCTTCTATGAAAGTCATTCTGACAGAGAGGAACGTGGCGATTTTATTAAATCCTTCTTTACCTCCGAGCCTTATGAAATAACACTTTCAAACGGAGTAAAGGCAGGTATAGAAGCATATTCCGACGCTATACACTTTTTCAGAGGTGACAGAAATGCTCCCGAAAAAGAATCGTGGGGACGATGGCACGGTGTGGAAAGAGATATTTTCGGCATGATGCTTCTTGAAGAATGGACAGACCCGCAGGCACTTCTTTTACCGAGTGCTAATAAACAGATAGAATTTATCGGTGATAAGGTAAAGGATGCCGTTCTTCCTTTACCACAGGCGGCTATTGACTATATTCTCGGTGTCGGAAGCGGTTTCAGTGAAGGTAAGATGCGTATTTATCGGCACTTTTCAGAAAGTCTGTCAAAGGAAGAAAACATAAAGTTTCTAAAAGATGAATATGGTACAGGCGGTCACACCGATGCTATTCCCGGCAGCGGATATTGGGAAAATCATGATGCAAAGGGCATTGAGATTTCTGACCATTACAGTGTTCCGCAAAGGCGTGTTCTTTTTAAATGGAACTACATTGAAAAACGCATTTCTGAGCTTATAAGGCTTGACAGATACTTAAATCCTAAAGAAAAAGCAAGTTATCCTCAATGGCTTGCTGATAAAATGCTGAAAGAAGCTGAATGGAAAAGAGAAAACGATATTCGCACCTTTATTAATGAAGCTCCCGAAGAAGCAGAACAGCCTAAAGAATACAGATATGAATACAAGCTCGGTGACACCGTATATATCGGTGCAGATGAATACAGCATCCTTTCTCTTGAAGACACGGTTGTTTTAAGTGACAGTAAGTTCCCGCTGTTTACAAAAGAATTCTCAAAATCAGATTTTGAGAAAAAGGTTAAGGAAAACCCTGCAAACAATCATTTGAGAACAGAAATTGAGGTCGAAAGACCTGCTTTTTCAGAGCAACCTGAAGCAGAAATTGATGAAAGCAATAAGCCGGACTTTATTGTTCAGTACGAGCAGACCAAAAAGGAAAACCCCGGCGGTGTGCTGCTTACTCATATAGGTCCCTTTTATTTTGCTTTCGGTAAGGATGCTGAAATTCTCGGAAAGCATACGGGATATGTTGCAAGGAAAAAGAATTTTTACGGTAATGTCTTTGTACCTTTTCTTCAGGTACTTGATTTTAATCTCAGCTATTGCGAAAAGAAGCTTGCTGAAAACAATGTCGGTCTTGTTGTGGCGGCACTGGATAAGGGTGTTATTGACAGGTATCCTGCACCGTCAGAAGATGTTTTATCTATTCCCGATGAATTGGATGCCGATTATTCTGATGCTTTCTTTATCAACAAGGAAAACGGCAGCTTTGATTGGCTCTATTACAATCCCGACGGTAATGACGGTAAAGGTCAGTTCGTTATAAACCACTTCTATCTTGCAGATGTATTTGAAGCCGCCGATGCTCATAAAGAAGCAGACGGTTTTTTTGATTATCTCGGAACAGTTGCAAGACAAGAGCTTGCAGATAACGGTACCGAAGATTTCAGAAAAGCATTAGAGCAATTTCACGGTAATCCCGATTTGATGGATTTAACAGATGAAACAATGACTTCAATTCTTTCTACGGTACAGGAAATGGATAAGCCTGTTCTTACCTTTGTTCAGCCTGAAACGATAGAAACAAAGGTTTTGTATAAAGTTCTTTCTGCACTGAGAATTGAGGATGTTGAGCTTTCCTATGAGGACGGAACACTTGTTGCAAAGGATGAAGATAACACTTGGAAAGGCAGAGATTTCTACCGTTTCCTTACAGATGAAGTCTTTGTCTATGATAAGGACGGCGGTGTTCTCGGCTTGGATGAAAAGGTGCTTGCAGGATTTAAGGAATATGCTGATATATATAACATTTCCTTAAAGGGTAACAACTTAACTCCGTTATACAGAAGCTACCTTAAGATTAAAGAGGATAACCCCGATACTGTTGTTCTTTATCAGGTCGGAGATTTCTTTGAAGCATATAACGATGATGCAAAAAAGGTTGCGGAAGTTCTTGACCTTGTGCTCACATCAAGACCTATTGGAAATGATGAACGAGCTCCGCTTGTCGGGTTGCCGAAGCACGCACTTGAAACATATATCAACCTTCTTAATGACAGAGGCTTTGATGTAACTGTATCCTCACTTGAAAACGGTGAAAGAAATACGGCTACAATGGTATCTATTCATAAGGAAGAACCGAAGGAAACTACTCCCGTCGGCAGAATTGATTATTTTGATGCTGACGGTAAAAGAAGCGATACCATTGAATACACCAATGCCGACAGCTTTGAAAAGGATATTAAAGCTGATGTAAAAGCCGGCGAAACAATGTTTATTGCCGTATATATGGACAAGGACGGAAAGACCATTCCCATTGAGTTTTTAAATGAGCTTGACCCGCCACAGCGTTTTGTAACAGTACCAAGTCCTTATCTCAGTAAAGACCTTTTTGAAAAGCTCGCTGATTTTTATGAGGATATTGATTTCTTTGATTTTCGTGATTCTCTTGAAGTTGGAGAAAGTAAGGAAGACCTTGCAGAAAAGTTTGCATCTGATTTGCAGACTCCCGAAGATATTGACAAAGCCATTAAAGGCTTGGAGGAAATCAAATCTGAATACGGCACGGATGAAAAGGATATTAACCTTGCCAATGTGTTAATCAAGGCATTGCAGGACGAAAAGGCAAGAATTACTTCAATCAGTGATGCAGACCTTATCGGTAAAGAGGTCATAATTGACGGTGATAAGTACATCATCGAAAAGATTGACCCCGTCTTTGGTGATGTGTCAATGAGGGACACCTCATCTTTTTATCCGATTAACCGTGTTGAGAAGATAAATTTTGTCCGTGAACACCTTGCAGAGCCGAAACAGAGCTACACAACCGAAAAGGTTGAAGAAATCAAAGGTGAAAAAAACGGTCTGCCCTATGATGTTGTTATACAGACAATTAAGACTGAAGAAACAGACCTTACTCCGGCCTGGGAAAAGAAAGAGGAGCCTAAACCTAAACTTCTTAAGCCTGATGTTCCCGACAGTCAGAAGCATAACTTTGTCATAACCGATGATAACCTCGGCGTAGGCGGTCTTAAAGCTAAATTCAGAGCTAATATGGATGCAATAAACCTTTTGCATAATCTTGAATTTGAAAACAGACTTGCAACACCCGAAGAACAGGAAGTCCTTTCAAAGTATGTAGGCTTCGGCGGTCTTGCCGATGCCTTTGATGAAAGCAAGGAAAATTGGGCAGATGAGTTTAAGGAGCTTATCGTTACTCTTTCTCCCGAAGAGTACGATGCCGCAAGAGAAAGCACACTTACTGCTTTCTATACTCCTCCCGTTGTTATCCGTTCAATGTATGAAGCACTTACAAATATGGGCTTTAAGACGGGTAACATCCTTGAGCCTTCCTGCGGTGTCGGTAACTTTATGGGTATGCTTCCCGAAAGTATGAAGGACAGTAAATTCTACGGTGTCGAGCTTGACAGTCTTACGGGCAGAATTGCACAGCAGCTTTATCAGAAAGCAAACATAGCGGTACAGGGTTATGAAAAAACAGACCTGCCCGACAGTTTCTTTGATATTGCTATCGGCAATGTACCCTTCGGTCAGTTCGGTGTGTCCGACAGAAAGTATAATAAGCATAATTGGCTTATTCACGATTACTTTTTCGGAAAGACACTTGACAAGGTACGCCCCGGCGGTGTTATTGCTTTCATTACCTCATCGGGTACACTTGATAAAAGAAACTCTAATGTCAGAAAGTATATAGCACAGAGAGCTGATTTTCTCGGTGCCATCCGCTTGCCCAACAACACATTCAAGGCTAATGCAGGAACAGAGGTAACATCGGATATTATCTTCTTGCAAAAGAGAGATACCCTTGTGACCGAGGAGCCTGATTGGGTGCATCTTGACCGAGATGAAAACGGTAATGAGTACAACAAATATTTTGTTGACCATCCCGAAATGGTGCTTGGCGAAATGGTTATGGAATCATCACAGTTCGGTCAGTCCCTTACCTGTAAGCCTTATGAGGACAGAGAGCTTTCTGACCTTTTAAGTGAAGCGGTACAGAACATTCACGCTGAGATAACGGAGGTTGAAATTCAGGAAGCGGGAGAAGTGGTTGATAATTCAATCCCCGCAGACCCCAATGTAAGGAATTTCAGCTTTACTGTTGTTGACGGTCAGGTGTATTACAGAGAAAACAGCCGTATGAATGCTGTTGAAGTTTCTGCAACTGCAGAAAACCGTATCAAGGGTATGGTTGAGATAAGAGATAGCGTCAGAGAGCTCATACAGCTTCAGACAGAGGATTATCCCGACTCGGCTATACAATCAGCACAGGAAAAGCTCAATGAGGTTTATGACCGATTTACGAAGAAATACGGCCTTATAAATTCAAGAGCTAACCGTTTGGTGTTCTCTGATGACAGCTCATATTATCTTCTTTGTTCACTTGAGGTTATCGGTGAAAACGGAGATCTTAAAAGAAAAGCAGATATGTTTACCAAGAGAACGATTAAACCGCATATTAAAGTCACCTCCGTAGAAACTGCAAGTGAAGCACTGGCCGTTTCAATCGGAGATAAAGCAAGAGTTGATATGCCGTATATGTGCTCTCTTTCGGGTAAGACGGAGCAGGAGCTTTTTGAAGAGCTTAAGGGTGCAATCTTCCTCAATCCCTTACACAGCCACGAGCGTGACGGTCAGGACAAATATCTCACAGCAGATGAATACCTTTCGGGCAATGTCCGTGAAAAGCTGGCACTTGCCAAAAGAAGTGCTGAACTCTATCCCGAAGATTACAACATCAATGTTGAATATCTTGAAAAGGTACAGCCGAAGGATTTGGATGCAAGTGAAATCTCTGTCCGTCTCGGTGCTACTTGGCTTCCTACTGATGATGTTCAGGATTTTATCTTTGAAACATTAAGGACACCCCGATATTGTCAGTACAATATGAAGGTTAACTTCTCTCCGATAACAGGTGAATGGTCAATTAAGGGTAAGAGCCATGACCGAATGAATGTTATGGCAGAAAACACCTACGGTACACCGAGAATTAACGCCTACAAGATTATTGAAGATACTCTCAATCTTAAGGATGTACGTATCTTCGACTATGTTGAGGATGAATACGGAAACCGTAAACCCGTTCTCAATAAAAAGGAAACTGCCATAGCACAGGGTAAGCAGGAAATGATTAAGCAGGCTTTCCAGGATTGGATATGGAAAGACCCGGAGCGACGAGAAAGGCTCTGCCGAATGTATAACGATACATTCAACTCAATGAGAGCGAGAGAATATGACGGAAGTCATATAACCTTCAGCGGAATGAATCCTGAAATCAAATTGAGGGAGCATCAGGTGAACGCTGTTGCAAGAATTATGTATGGCGGCAACTCTCTTCTCGCTCATGTTGTCGGTGCAGGTAAAACCTTTACAATGGTTGCTGCGGCACAGGAAAGCAAGAGGCTCGGCCTTTGTAACAAGTCGCTTATCGTTGTTCCTAATCACCTTACAGAGCAGTGGGCAACAGAGTATTTACAGCTCTATCCGTCTGCTAACATTCTTGTAGCAACAAAGAAAGACTTTGAAACAAAGAACAGAAAAAAGTTCTGTGCGAGAATTGCTACGGGTGATTACGATGCTGTTATTATCGGTCATTCACAGTTTGAGAAAATACCCATCAGCATTGAAAGACAAAGGTATATGCTTGAACAGCAGATTGATGAAATCACTCTCGGTATTGAGCAGGCAAAATATGACAAAGGTGAAAGATTTACCATTAAGCAGCTTGAGAAAACAAGGAAATCACTTGAGGTAAAACTTGATAAGCTCAACGACCAAAGCCGTAAGGATGATGTAATCAACTTTGAAGAATTGGGCATTGACAGACTCTTTGTTGACGAAGCACACAGTTTCAAAAATCTTTTTCTCTATACAAAGATGCGTAATGTAGGCGGTATAGCACAGACGGAAGCACAGAAGTCATCTGACCTTTATATGAAGTGCCGCTACCTTGATGAAGTAACCGGGAACAAAGGTGTTGTGTTTGCTACGGGTACACCTGTTTCAAACTCAATGGTAGAGCTTTATACTATGCAGAGATATTTGCAGTATGACGCACTCTCGGATAAAAGACTTCAGCACTTTGACTCATGGGCATCCACCTTTGGCGAAACCGTTACTGCTATTGAGCTGGCTCCCGAAGGTACGGGATACAGAGCCAAGACACGCTTTGCCAAGTTCTATAACCTACCTGAGCTTATGATGATGTTCAAGCAAGTTGCGGATATTCAGACGGCTGATATGCTTAATCTTCCCGTACCCAAAGCAAACTACCACAATATTGCGGTTAAGCCTACGGACATTCAGAAAGAGATTGTTGCTTCACTCGGTGAGAGAGCCGAGAAGGTAAGAAACAAAATGGTTGATTCAAGCCAAGATAATATGCTGCTCATAACCAATGACGGCAGAAAGCTGGCGCTTGACCAACGCCTTACCAATGAAATGCTTCCCGATGAGTCTGACAGTAAGGTGTCTGTATGTGCTGATAATGTTTTTGAAATATGGGAAAAAACAGCAGAGCAGAAATCAACACAGCTCATTTTCTGTGACCTTTCCACTCCGCACAATGACGGTAAGTTCAATGTATATGATGATATTAAAAAGAAGCTTATTGCAAAAGGTGTACCTGAAAATGAAATTGCATTTATCCATAACGCCGACACAGAAGCAAAAAAGAAAGAACTCTTTTCTAAAGTCCGTGAAGGACAGATAAGAGTTCTTATAGGCAGTACGGCAAAGATGGGTGCAGGTACCAATGTGCAGAAGAAGCTAATCGCAATTCATCACACAGACTGTCCGTGGCGACCTGCTGACCTTCAGCAGAGAGAGGGTCGTATTATCCGTCAGGGTAATGAAAATCCCGAAGTAGAGATTTACTCTTATGTTACCGAGGAAACCTTTGATGCTTATCTCTATCAGCTTGTAGAGAACAAGCAGAAGTTTATCGGACAGATAATGACTTCCAAATCGCCTGTGCGTTCAGCCGAAGATGTTGACGAGCAGGCGTTATCTTATGCCGAGATCAAAGCTCTTGCTACGGGCAATCCGTATATCAAGGAAAAGATGGACTTGGATATTGAGGTTTCTAAACTTAAGCTTCTTTATCAGAGCCATTTGAGTCAGAGGTATGCTCTTGAGGATAAGCTGATAAAGAAATTCCCGACAGATATTAAGACATACGAAATCCTTATTGACGGTTATGAGAATGACATTCAGCTTGCAAAGGACAACACGTTCCCGGTTGAGGATGGTATATCTACGATGGTGATTGAAGGTGTAGCACATAATGATAAGAAAGCAGCAGGCTCTGCCATTCTTGAACTGTGTCACGCAATGACTTCACCTGAAAAGAAATACATCGGTACTTACCGTGGCTTTAATATGTACTTATCCTTTAACAGTTTTGAAAAGGAATACAATGTAACTCTTGAGGGTGCATTGCAGCACAGTATATCTGTCGGTGCTGACATTCAGGGTAACATCACTCGACTTGATAACCTTATCTCTCGTCTGCCTGACAGGCTTGAAGCCTGCAGGGAAAAACTTGCGGAAACAGAAAAGCAGATTGAAAATGCAAAGGCTGAAATAGCAAGACCTTTCCCGAAGGAGCAGGAGCTCAAAGAGAAAAGTGAACGCTTGGCTGAGCTTAATGCTCTGCTTGATATGGACCACAAGGACAATGAGATTGATGAAGGTGAGGTAAGTTCTGATGAACCTGAAAGAAAAGAAAGAAACATTGCAAGATAAAATTGAACAAGAGAAATCGGCATTGGTACTTAAGAACCAAATGCCGATTAATCAAAGTGATTGTTATGGTTTTGGTAATAGCTTTTGAGAATTGCTTTTTGTTTTTAAAGAATTCATAAAAAGAACAAAACCATATTTTTTTCTGGAACGAAAGAATTCAAATAAATCTTTTCCACATAAAACTGCTGTTAAGGGGACTATTACAGCATAAGTAAAAGGTATAAGTCCAGCAAAATTTAATGCAGTATTTGTAATAAGTGATTTGACGGCACCACTTCCAGCCATACTTATGGCCATTTCGTTTATTTTTGTTATAGAATCGCTTAATTCTTTGGCGACTAAATCAGAAATGTTTGTATTAGGATTTGTTTGTGCTTGAGTTGTCAAATCAGTTAATACTTTTCGATGCTTTTGTGATATGTTTTTTAAATCTAAAATTTCTGTTGCATTTAAATGGGAAAGGGTAGTGATATCGAAAGCAGAAAACAGTTCACTTGCAAGTTTATGGTTGAGTGCACGTTTGTCTATTTCAGATGAAATAGGAATGTAAGGGTTTTCACAACTTAATGAAATTTGGGTATCGAGAAGAGTGGCTAATCCATATTTCCATAATTCATTGCGTCGCTCTATTATTCTTGATGTTCTTTCAGGATCTGGCAATGAATCAGTTGTATAGGCATTAGGATTTTGAATTTTTTCGATCATCGAATTGTATAATTCCATATGCTCTTCATGTGTAATAACTCGTGTAGCTTCTTGACATTCTTTATCGGAATCTGATTCGAACGCATAAAATTGTATGATGTTGGCGTCAATCAATTCATTATATACCCATTCTAAATGGCGTTGGACACTAGAATCTAAAGAGTTGTCAAAGGCGACAGCAGACCTATGTAACCAAACTTTATCAGAAAACATAATAATATCTCTTAATATTTCTTCCCACTGAAAACAAGAAATTAAGGATTTTTGCTCGACTAAAATTGATAAATCATCATTCATTTTATAACCTCCCAAATGCAATTTTTGCCGGAATAATATCTGGCTCATATAAATGATAACTAGCAGCAAAATGAATGTATTGACCTACGGGAATATCAATTTTTTGTGATACAATTTTTGATAATTTGGTGATAGCAATCATATCTGGTAAAGCAGCCATCCAGGAATCGTTACTTCTAAAATAAGCAATAGTATCAAGTTTGTTGTTGCGTATTAAGAATTGAATTGTACACGCACAGGGTGGATGCTTTGTAGATAAATCTTTTTCTAAATCCCAAAGGCAAATTAAGGCTCTGCGAGTATCAGGTGATTTTTTTAATAAATTAACCACTTTTTGCACTTGGTCATTCGATTTTTGATTTAATTGAGCTCTTTTTACAATTCTTGTGTTTATGGAATGGCTTCCATAAGAAGATTCTAAAATATTATTACAATAATCCTCGACAAAAAGATTACCAAAAGGATAAGTTGATGGGATGAGGGGCTCTTCAAACGGTCGGGAAATAACCATTTGAACGCCTAATATCTCTTTGGCTCTTTCACCTCTTTGTGTAAAATCAAGTTGAGTAGGGTCGTCAAGCAAGGCTTTTATACTACTTTCCCAAGCAGATGCTATTGTATTCGAGCGTATTTCCATCTAATTCACACCTTGAAATTTAAAGTCTTTCATTATGCCATGTTAAAAATGCAGACAAAGCTTTCTGGGTTGTCATTGTAACATTTTCAGGTAAATCGTTGATGGAAAACCATTTCATTTCACTATGTGATTGAGGTTCCATATTTTTAGGCTCTCCAATAATTGAAACTAAAAATCTTGGTGAAACATAATGAGTGCCTTCTTCTTTAAGTATGTGATTTGTTACTCCAAGTGGTGCAATTATTTTGGCTTCAACGCCAATTTCTTCTTGCACTTCTCTTAATATAGCAGCTTCTACTGTTTCGCCAAATTCGACTTTTCCGCCTGGAATTGTCCAGCAACCAGCTTCGGGCGACTTGTTGCGGAGCAGTAATAAAATTTTATCATCACGAAGAATGACCGCTCCTACTCCTACGCCGATATAATCTTTACCTGCTTTTAATTGCTTTTGCTCCATTGTGTCTTTTCCTCCTTTGAATTTTTGAAAGATTGTTTGGATTTCTTTTGGTATATTTATATTGTTTGGACAACAATTCATACAAGTCTTATTGTTGCAATGCAAACATTTTATGTATAAGTCATTATCCAATGCATGCAATTTGTTATAAGCCCAATTACCATGACCTAAATTATAATAGTTATAATATCTAAACACAGACTCAATTTCGATTTGATTTGAACAGGAACATTTTTGACAACGTACACAAGGAATTGTTTTGTAAACAGTATCAAGTTTTTGTTCGAAATCAAATAAAGAGATTCGCTTGTAATTTGTTGCAATATTGCTTGTTGCGGCGACTACTTGTCCTATTGAGCCAAAACCTAATATAGCTGAACTGATAGGATATGATAAAGCAAAATTTACGAGACTAGCAGGGGAAAAATAATCAGTCAAAACGCCTGCCGCAAAAACTTTGCACAATAATAATCCTTTTGATTCAAAAGTTTTATCATGTTCGATTCGATCTAAAAAACCTCGCTCTAAAATATTGCCGGGAATTTGAATGACATCAACACGGTTGTCATGTGCTGCTTTCAATGCAACATCATAATGATGAGTAGCTATTCCAACCGCCTTGATATATCCTTTATCCTTATATTTCACAAGTGTTTCTATAGCCCCTTCGTTAAAGACGATATCTTGGGTTTCGGGTGCTACTTGATGAACAAAATAAATGTCACAGCAATCAGTACCTAAATTACGCAAGGAAGAAGTTAATGCATTTTCCATTGTGCTTTTGTCATAAGCTCTAGCTTTATCTGAAATAATTATATCCGGATGTCGTTTTAAAAACTTGCCAACCTTAATTTCTGCATCTCCATATTCAGGAACAACAGCTGTATCAAATAAGTTGATTCCTAATTCATATGCTTTTTCCATAACATTTAATGCTTCTGTTGTGGATAATCCATAATAATGAGGGAGAATGGAAACTTCACCTTTTAATATAGGTATTGTTCCAAAACTTAATTCAGAAACTCTCATTCCAGTATTTCCAAGCAAACGGTAATTCAAAATTTTTACCTCCAAACAACTAATAGGTAAAACAGTTATTCAGTAAAAATATTGATGTATTGCTCTACCCATATTATATACTAACTAATTAAATTTTTCAAAAGAAATATGTAAACAAATAAAAATTAACTTTTATTATGTATGCAGTCTAAATGACCTTTTCTATAATATAAGTGTATGAAAATAAAAAAAGTAACAAATATTTCTTTTGCTTTTTTTAAGTTTGTATATTTTCAACAAATGTTAGAGTGTGCAATTGTTTGCTTTGCAAACAATTGACTTTGTTGTTTAAAATGCATTTAAACGAGAGGACTATTTATAGTTGCATCCATGCAACTATAAAACATCTATATATTAATTTCGATATAGTTTATAATGTTATCAAACAAATTAAAATTTTTTCTATTTAAGGAAATGAAATATATTATGCAATTTACAAGTACGCAAATTACAAAAGCAAGAGAAATGGACCTATTGACTTATCTGAAACACTATGAGCCTTACGAGCTTAAAAGAATTTCAAGAAGAGTTTATTCCACTCGCACTCACGACAGTTTGAAAATTTCTAACGGACGATGGATGTGGTGGTCAAGAGGTATCGGAGGCAAGAGTGCTCTCGACTATCTCATTAAAGTCAAAGGAATGAAATTCCTTGATGCGGTAGGTATAATTCTCGGCACACAAACGGTTATACCAAAGGAGGTTTATCACAAGGCAAAGCCGCCTCCCAAAAAGTTTTCTCTGCCGAAGAAAGCAGAGAACAATGACAAAGCAGTTTCATATCTTATGAGCCGAGGGATTTCCAGAGAAGTCATAGACTATTTCATTAACAAGGGTATGCTTTACCAAAGCTCTTACCGAAACAATGTTGTATTTGTCGGCTACGATGAAAATGAAACTGCGAGATACGCAACAATGCGTTCAACAAACAGTAAAAGATTTTTCTGTGATGTCAGCGGAAGTGATAAAAGATTTTCGTTTCGTCTGACACAAAAGGATGCAGATACCATTCACATTTTTGAAAGTGCAATAGACTTACTTTCATATATGACAATAGAAAAAATGCAAGGCGCTGATTTAAAAGATCAGTGCCTTGTTTCTCTTTCCGGTGTAAACATTACAAAGAAATTTTCTGTTGTACCTCTTGCTCTTTCATCGCTTGTAGAAAAGGGCGAAGGAATAAAAACAATTCATCTTCACCTTGATAACGATGAACCGGGACAAAAGGTTGCAGAACATCTTTCAAAAATTTTATCAGAGAGATATGAAGTTATAAATCATATTGTACCTTACGGAAAGGACGTGAATGATTATCTGTGTCACTTGAAAAATATCAATAAAAATTTTTAATGAAAGGTCTGATGTCTTATGAGTGAATACAAGGTAACTATTACCGAGAAGTTGAAAAGAGATGTGTATGTCGAAGCGAACAGCTTGGAAGAAGCACAGCACATCGCGACAGAAAATTGGTACAAGGGTGATTACATTCTTGATGCCGATGATTTTTCTGAAATCAATTTTGATGCGGAAGAAGTTGAGCCGCAGAAAAAAATAAAAGTTGTTCTTTTGCAGCCGGGAAAGATTGCAAAGGTAGCAGAGATTGATTCTTCTTACGAATCGTTTAAAGAAATTGTCGGCGGAGGAATTGATATGTATCAGCTTGACAGCAGAGTTGTTGTTCATAACCGTGACGGCAAGAACGACGGATTGGATTATTGCCGAGCTATGCGTGATGAGAACGGACGAGTGGTTGACATTATTGCCGGCACTTGTTTCGTTTGCGGCACAGCGAATGATAACGTATCAAGTCTTAACGAAGAAGAAATTTCAAAGACCTTGAAAGAATTCAAGCTTCCCGAAAGATTTTATTCCGTCGGTGATGAAATCAATGCTGTCCGTTTCAATCCCGAAAAAGATTTAAGCAGATAAGGAGGTGATGAAAATGAAAGAGTACAAAGTTATTGTTATGCAGGTCAGAAATATTGATATGAAGGTTATGGCTCGCTCTGACAAGGAAGCGGAAAGAAAAGTCAAGGACATCGTCGAGAACACTGACCTGCTTACAAAGTGTATGGGCGACGAAGCTACGCTCATCAAAGCCTTCACCGAAGGTGAACACAACACGATTACGTGTGATGCGGATTGTGAAAATTGTCCTATGGACGATTACGAGGAATGCCTTATAGACGAGATATATTAAAACAGCAAAATTGATGGCATTAGTATTAACAAGCAATGGATTTGTCCGGACAAATCCGCTTGTTTAGGGGGTAACCCCTAAAAGACCCCAATGAAAGGAGGAAATGCCGATGAGCACAGCAGCATCCGTATGTCTTTTTCTGCTCGCTATGACCTTTAATATTGCAGGAGCGATAACCGTTGCGATTTTTAAAAGGAAGGGATTGATACCGTGCGAAGTAGACCTATAAGATTTGAAGTTTGTTTCGATGAAAAAGAGTATGAAAACCTTTGCAGACTTTGTAAAGAAACAAATCTGAACAAAGGAAGGCTCATTCGTCTTTTACTTGAAGGCTATGTCCCACCGCAGGCTCCGCCTGTTGATTATAAAAAACTCATTCGTGATGTCAGAGCTGTCGGTAACAACATCAATCAGATTTTGTTTTATGTAAATGCAAACGGAATTTTAAATGTACCTGACTTAAATGCAGAGCTGAAAAAATTAAGAGAAGTTGAAAAGTTTATTCGTGAGCATTACGAAGCAAAGAGGTTTTAAATTGGCAACGGTAAGTCTTTGGAAAGTTGATAACAGGCTCGACCATGTGATTGACTATGCAGCAAACATTGAAAAAACTTCTCTTAAAGACAAAGAAGATTTAAAAGATGTACTCGACTATGCAACAAGGTCATCGAAGACAGAAAAGAAACTTTTTGTTAACGCTCTTAACTGCACTCCTGCCTCTGCTTATGAACAGATGCAGGAAACAAAAAAAGAATACGGCAAGAAAAACGGCATATTGGCTTTTCACGGTTATCAATCTTTTGCACCGGGTGAAGTAACGCCCGAAGTAGCACATGAAATCGGGATGAAGTTTGCAGAGCAAATGTGGAGTGACAGCTTTGAAGTAGTTGTAGCCACACACCTTGATACCGATTGCTGTCATAATCATTTCGTCCTTAATTCCGTTTCATTTGTTGACGGAAAAAAGTATAACTCTTGTAAAGTAAACAACAGACGAATGAGAGAACTCTCGGACAATCTATGCCGTGAGTACGGTCTGTCTGTGATTGAAAATCCCGGACCTTCAAAGCACATAAGCCGTTATGAGTATATGGAGGAAAAGGCCGGTAAGGTTACAAAGAATGTAATCTTCAGAAAAGATATTGATGAGTGTATTCTTCTTTCAGAAAATGAAAATGATTTTTTCAGAGAGATGAAGAAGCGAGGATATACTTTCGATTTCAGTCACAAGTATGTCACGCTGACGCATCCGTTGTTTCCGAAAGCAAGACGATTGAGAAACCTCGGACAAGATTACGAACCCGACAGACTTGCCGAGCGTATCGAAGAAAACATACGAAGAAAAAGGGCTGACCTTCCCGAACAGGATAACACTGTTGAAGATTACTTTGAGGATTTGGACAATGAAAATTATCAGCAGGTTTATGTTCGTTTTGTTACGGTTGTAAAGATTGTAAAGACAAGACCTGAAAGAAACAGAGAATTACAAAAGCGATTCTTTCAGGAGGTCAGAAAGCTTGACCGTCTGATTGAACAGCAAAATCTTTTGTGTGACAACGATATTGAAAGCTATGAGCAGTTAGAACAGTTCAGTTCTTCTCGTAAGGATGAATTGTCAGAGCTTACAAAGGCAAGAGATATTCTTCGTAACAAACTTAAAGTCGCAATAAGAAGCGGTGATGAAAAAGAAGAAAATGAAATCAGAGAACACATCTCCAATCTCTCCGTAATGATTAAAAAGCTGCGGAGAGATATTGTTATATGCGACAGAATTGAAAAACAAAAGCCTGTAATCGACGAGCGAATAGAGCAGGCTAAAGAATCTAACAGCAGGAAGGAGTTGATGAATTATGAACGCATCAGGTGATGCTGCCGAACAAATTGTGCGAATGACTTTGGAAGGAGTTCAGGTGGCTGCAAGGATTACGGGTGACAATGTTGAGCGACTTGCCAACTTGCTTATTATCGCAATGAAGGATAATTCAAATACTTCAGTAGGTAAAGCTTCTCTGACAAAGATGCTTAAAACAAACAAGCCGATTAAGGTTTTTGAAATCAAAGACGAACACCTCAGAAAGTTTTGCGAGGAAGCAAAGCGTTATGGTGTTATGTATCATATTCTCAAAGATAACAAATCCAAAGACGATAAGTGTGACATTATGGTAAGAGAAGAAGATGCCGAAAAGGTCAACCGAATTTTTGAACGCTTCCGGCTCGGTACACCAAATCAGATGACAATACGAAGAGCGGTTAAGAAATCTATGGAAGGCAGACAGGATGTTCCCAACAGAAGTACACCCGGTCAGATGCCGACTAATGAATTTATTGAACGGCTTTTCAGCAAAAAGCAACAGCAACAAGAGAAGAGTTATTCTACGAACCCTTCTCAGGCGAGGACGGAAAAATCCCGTCTGTCCGAGCCTACTTCCGTGAGCAGAGGAGCTCAGGGTTACTCAAGGGACGAAAGTGATGCGGCTTTGCGATCTTCCATCAAAGGAAAGCTTAAACTTTACCAAGAAGAAATTGAAAGAGAAAAAGCAAACGAAAAGTCCGCACCGAAGAAAAATACACAAAACAAAGCACCTACACATCCAAATCAAAAAAAGAAGAAAGGAAATAAAGAACATGTCAGAGGTTAATGAAATTTCAAACGAAACTTTTAACAAAGACGATTGGAAAAAGCAGAGGCAGGAAAGCAGAGCAAAGGCTTATGAAATGCTTGAAGAAGGTACAAAGAGTTTAACGGACACAGATAAGTTCAAATCTTATCTTGATGTTCAGAGTCGCTTTGACAGATACTCTGTAAGTAATGCAATCTTGGTAACACATCAGATGCCCGAAGCTACAAAGCTCGGCGACTCAAAGTATTGGCAGGAGCAGGGCGTATATATCAACAAGGGCGAAAAAGCAATTACAATCCTTGAGCCGGGTAAAGAATTTACAAGAGAGGACGGCACAACGGGAGTTAGCTACAATGCGAAGAAGGTCTTTGACATAACACAGACAGATGCTGATGACACTCGCAGAAACAGAAAGCTCCCCAACGAAAATATACTCATTAAGATTCTTGTTAAGACTTCTCCCGTTCCCGTTGAGATAAGAAATGATTTACCCGAAGGCATTCCCGCAATCTATGATTCAGAGAAAAATGAAATCCGTATTATGCAGGGTATGACCGCTGAAGAAATTTTCAGAGCACTTTCAAAGGAAATCGCTCACGCAAGTATGGACAAGGGCGAATACAACCGTGAAGCAAATGAATTTACGGCAAGAGCTGTTTCCTACATCACTTGCAGAAGAATGGGCTTTGAGCCTGAAGGCTTTGAAAAGAATGAGAAGCTTTTTGAGGACAGAAGTGCCAAGGAAATCAGAAAAGAGCTTTCGAAAATCCGCAGCGAAGCCAACTCAATTATAACATCGATGGAAAAAACAATAGAGGCAAGAGCGAAAAACAGAGATGCGAGATAAGGGAGTGTTTGTATGAGGTCACGAAAGCGTGTAATAGCTCTGGACGACTTTGAACACAACCTTTTGATTAACGGCTTTAACGAATTTCGCAATATGCTTCTTGAAGAAGAAAAACCGACAGAAGATGTCGATGAATTACTGCTGAAAATAATTGATGCACCTCTTGAAAAAGATAAGAGGAGAAGTGGATATGAAGCAAGATAGGTTATCTAAAAACAACCTTATACTTTATGCCTGCGGTTTAATACCTGTTATATGGTTTGCTCTTTTAACGGCACCGTATATGGGAGAAGGTCTTGTAGGAATAATTGAAAATTTAAGTGTTGCATTTGCAAATCCAATTAAAATATCCTTCTGTGAGGACAGTCTGAAAACCGTCCTCATTTTCATTGTGATATATGTTTTGGGTATCGGTATTTACATTTCAAGTGAAAGAAACTACCGACACAGAGAGGAGCACGGCTCCGCTAAATGGGGCAAACCCGAAGTAATATCGAAAAAGTATATGGAAAAGAAAGATATATGTGCGAATAAGATTCTTACACAAAACACTGCTATCGGTCTTGACGGCAGAAAGCACAGAAGAAACTTAAACATATTATGTGTAGGTGGCTCAGGCTCCGGTAAGACCTTCCACTTTGCAAAGGTCAACATTGTAAACGCCAATACATCGTTTATCATTCTTGACCCGAAGGGTGAAATTCTCCGTGATACAGGTTATCTTTTAGAAGAAAAAGGATACAAGATAAAAATACTTGACCTTATCAATATGGAGAAAAGTGACTGCTATAACCCCTTTGTGTATATCAGAGATGATAACGATATACAGCGTCTTGTAACAAACATTTTCAAGAATACTACGCCTAAAGGCTCGCAGGCACAAGACCCCTTTTGGGACCAAGCGGCAAGTCTGCTTCTCAAAGCTTTAATATCTATTCTGCACTATGAGGCACCTCCCGAAGATCAAAACTTCTCGACGGTGCTTGATATGATACGGCAGGGCGATGTCAGTGAGGATGACGAAGCATTCAGAAGTCCTTTGGACAGATTGTTTGATGACCTTGAAACACAAAAGCCTGGACACATTGCCGCAAGATATTACCGTTCTTACAGAAAGGGTGCAGGCAAAACGCTTAAATCAATTCAGATTACTTTACTTGCAAGGCTTGAGAAGTTTGACCTTAACTCACTTGCTTCAATAACACAGAACGATGAAATGGAGCTTGACAAAATCGGTGAAGAGAAAACAGCAGTTTTTTGTCTTATTTCCGATAATGATATGAGCTTTAATTTCATTGTAGGTATGTTATACACTCAACTTTTTCAGCAGTTATATTATCAGGCTGATTTCGTTCACGGTGGCAGACTTCCCGTTCATGTTCATTTCGTTATGGACGAGTTTGCCAATGTGGCATTGCCCGATGATTTTGACAAGCTTTTGTCAACAATGCGTTCCCGTGAAATTTCTGTATCAATTATCATACAGAATATGGCACAGCTCAAAGCTCTTTTTGAGAAACAGTGGGAAAGCATAGTGGGTAACTGTGATGAATTCCTCTACCTCGGAGGTAATGAACAGAGCACCCACGAATATGTATCAAAGCTCCTCGGCAAAGAAACCATTGATACGAACACTTACGGTCAGTCAAAAGGTAGAAATGGTAATTACTCAACTAATTACCAGATGGCAGGACGAGAGCTTCTGACACCCGATGAGGTCAGAATGCTCGACAATAAATATGCACTGCTCTTTATCCGAGGAGAAAGACCAATTATGGATTTAAAATACAATATTTTAAAACATCCTAATGTTGACTTAACCGCTAACGGAAATGCAGAGCCGTATGTTCACGGCTTCAATGACTATGTCTCAGGCGGTTTACGCTTCAGCCTAAAAAAAGATGCTGAAGCAAAAGAAGAAGTAACGGAAGAAGAGGATTTCGTTATTTTATCAAATATTGAAGTTGAAGAAATTTTAAGAGAAATTTATAAGGAGGAAAAATCTAATGAAAAAAAGTAATTCAATCGTAAAATCATCCAAGTCACCCTTACAGGGTAATGTGAGAAAGGGATACAAGGCCTATGTAGGCATTATCCTTTGCATCACAATGTTCTGCTCTCTCGGTCTTACAGCCTTTGCGGCTGATGATCCCGTAGCCGTTGTTAATAACCTTTCGACCTTCATCTTCGGTCTTATCCGTGCTGTCGGTATGATTATTCTCGGCTTCGGTGTTGTTCAGGTCGGTCTTTCACTCAAGTCACACGACCCCTCACAGAGAGCAAACGGCTTTCTTACCGTTGCGGGTGGTATTATTATCACCTTTGCAAAGGAAATTCTTGACCTTATTACGGGTTAAGTAAAAAAATTATGTTACTTTTCAGGATTTGCGTAACTATATGTATATAAGACAATTTTATATTTTTCGATGGTATTCGACATTAAACTCCTGTATAATCTTTATAAGACTCAACAGGAAAGGTAAGATGTATGATGTATAGTGAAAAAATTACAGTATGCTTTACCGGACACAGACTTCAAAAATTGCCTTTTGGTTTTAATGAAGAAGACCCCAAATGTATTAAAATGAAAAGAATGCTGTGCAGGAAGATAGAAGATTTGATTGTAAATCACGGCGCTTCCCATTTCATTTCAGGCATGGCTATCGGAGTAGATATGATATGTGGTGAAATAGTGTTAGAACTAAAAAATGAACACCCGCATATTACATTGGAATGTGCTATACCTTGTCGAAGTCAACCTGACAGATGGTCAAAAGAGATGAAGGACAGATATTACAGTGTTTTAAATCAAAGTGACTGCAAAACAGTGCTTCAAGAACACTATACAGCTGACTGTATGCACAAAAGAAATGAGTATATGGTAGAAAAATCTGAAATTGTTATTGCTGTTTGGGATGGTTCTAGTTCAGGCACCGGATACACAGTAAACATTGCCAAAGAAAAAGGAAAAAAGATATATGTTCTAAATCCCGAAAAGTTATAAGTAGGTTTGTGTTATGTTTTTATTAAAATCAATTAGCGGATGCTCATAGATGTCTGTGTTGTTGAAAACGAAATCATCGATATTACAAACAAAGAAAGAGGTAGTAAAAATGAATACGGTTGTTTTAATTGAGAATTTGAAACTTACAGAAGCGGAACTTGAACAAATGAATGCGGATAATGAACACGGTATAGTCTTCAGTTCGTTAGATGAAGACGGTTTTTTACCTGAAGAAATAGTGTTTGTAATTATTCAAATAGCTCAAAACATTGGTTACAATGCTATCTATGATTCTTTAAAGTTTGTAGTTTCTAAAGTGATTAACTTAACTGAAAGTAAATTTAAAAACAATGATACTAAAATTGAATTTCAGTATAATGAGAACAAGGCATCGTTCAATTGCAATTTCACACTTGCTCAAGAGCAAAAGAACGAAATCATTGAAGCGATTCTTGAAAAGATGTTAAATAATTAATTGTTGTTGGTGAGGTTTATGTTAACAGAAGAAGAAAAACTTAAAATATATGCAGAATTTAACAAAAGCCGTCATTGGGATTATACAGATGAATTGATATTTGATTTTCTGATGTCTGTTTATAAAGAAAGCAAACCGGAAGATATAATAAAATTGAAAAAAGATTTCTTCTTTGTGGAAAAAGATATATTAAAATGTATGCTTTCATTAGAAAAACTTGATATAAAGCCGCAGTATATGTCTTTGTATGCAAGAAGGATGAATTCGAAAATATTCAAAACTGAAAATCCTACAATTGTTTTTGATGAATTGTTGCAGTTTACCATTAAGTCATTTTATTTGTTGGTATTTTCTTTAGCTAATGACAGAAGTGATGAAAACTTCGAAAAGTGTTTCAAGAATTGTGTTATGTTATTAGAATTGCAAGGTAACAGACATGAATTAGCAACATATTCGTATGAAAAATTAGTTGAAATGTGCAAATATCCTAAAAATATTTTAGATCTGTCTATGGATGCTTATTGGGTAAGTTGGACTTTTATAGTTGCACATGAATTATACCATGTTTCTAATAATACGGCTGAATCATCCTATCAAGAAGAACTTGATTCAGATAAATATGCATATACAGTGATAATTAATATGATTCAAGCTCAAAAGCAAGACAAAACACCAAAGGATTTAGATGTCTTTCACGAATATTTGTATTTAGCTCCCTTAATGATGCTTGAATTTTTTAAACTCTTGGATTTTTATAATGCTCTATTTGGTAAAAAGGCTGAATACATTGATTATCCTTCGCCTGAACTACGACAAGAAAAACTTTTTGATATGTTTGATGAGTATATTCCTGACAGTTTTGATACAGTAGAGGGAAACGGAGTGTTTAATTGTTTTTTGGATGAGATTGATTTTATTAAAGAGCAGTTAAAACTAAAAAAAGAAAACGGTAAATTAGATAGAATAAGAGAAAATTGACAAGATGAGTCGGTTCTGATAAGGAACTGGCTCATTTTGCTTTGAAGGGAGGAATCCAATGGAATCAAGTAATTGGGTTGTCCAAAACTTGCAAAAAGCACTTGAAACTTGGAACGATAAATTAAGCGAAATATGGCTATTAATAACACAGTCCCCGGAACAGTTTAAGGGCGGGGAAATATGGAATGTCATAACAGATATACACGGAGCATTACAGGCGATAGGTTATTCGCTTTTAGTGCTCTTTTTTGTTGTCGGCGTTATGAAAACCTGCGGCAGCTTTGCGGAAATGAAAAGACCTGAAATAGCGGTCAAAATGTTCATCCGTTTTATACTTGCCAAAGCATCCATTGACTACGGACTTGAACTGATGATGGCGCTAATTGAAATTGTGCAAGGCATTGTATCAAAAATAATGGCGGCATCGGGATTGAGTGCAGTAAGTCAGACGGTTTTGCCCGACAGTATTGTAACGGCCATTGAGGATTGCGGATTTTGGGAAAGCGTACCCTTGTGGGCGGTAACTCTTATCGGCAGTCTTTTTATTACTGTACTGTCCTTCGTTATGATAATGACCGTGTACGGCAGATTTTTCAAAATTTATCTGTATACAGCCATTGCACCCGTTCCGCTTTCATCATTTGCAGGTGAGCCTTCCTCATCGGTTGGTAAGAGCTTTATCAAGTCATATACCGCCGTCTGTCTGGAAGGTGCAATTATCGTACTCGGCTGTATTATCTTCTCTCTGTTTGCAGATTCTCCGCCCGTAGTTGATGAAGCTGCGGCGGCTGTTAATCAGGTGTGGAGTTATGTAGGCGAGCTTATCTTTAACATGATTGTCCTTGTCGGCACAGTCAAAATGGCTGACCGTGTTGTTAAGGAAATGATGGGACTTTAATGACAAAGGAGCTGATGCTATTTGGAAGTAAAGATAAACCGTGAAATCGGTGACTATACCGAAAGTGTCTACTTCGGTCTGTCACTTCGTCAATTTATCTTTTCCATTCTTGCCTGCGGTGTAGCCGTGGGATTGTATTTTTTACTCAAACCTTTATTCGGCATTGAAACCTTGAGCTGGGTGTGCATATTGGGTGCGGCACCCTTTGCGGCAATAGGCTTTTTCAGTTGGCACGGTATGACAGCAGAAAAGGCTTTCTTTGCTTATCTTCGTTCTGAAATACTTATGCCGAATGAACTAAAATTCAAATCAATAAACCTTTATGACGAAATAGAAAGGAGCGATAAGGATGTTCGACATACTCGGAAAGCTGAAAAGCTTCGTAGGAATAAGCGATAACTTCGGTGACGGTATGGCTGTTCCAAAATCTGTGCAGGACGCAATAGACATAAGAGCAGTTTACCCCGACGGCATTTTCCTTGTCGGTAAAGACAGATATTCAAAGGTCTTTAAGTTTACCGATATTAACTATGCCGTAGCAAGTAAAGAGGATAAGGAAACAGACTTCTTCAAGTACAGTGATATTCTTAATTCTCTTGAAAACGGTGTTTCAAGTCAGCTTACAATCATCAACAGAAGAATAAAAAGCGAAGAGCTTAACAATCTTCTGCTTACAGAAAGACAGAATGACGGTAAAGACGTGTTCCGCCGTGAAATAAACGAAATGCTCACAGGGCTTGCTAACAGTACAAATGCCATTGTTCAGGATAAATACATTACCCTGACAATTGAGAAGAAAACGATTGAAGAAGCAAGAGCACACTTTAACCGTGCCGGCACTGATTTAATTGCCCATTTTTCACGAATAGGCTCAAAGTGCAGAGAACTTGAGCTGACAGAAAGGCTTCGCATTATTCACGATTTCTGCCGACCTGATGACGATACGGATTATCAGTTTGACCTTCGTGACACAATGCGAAAGGGTGAAAGCTTCAAGGACTATGTATCTCCCGACAGCTTTGAGTTTAAGGGAGACTATTTCAAAGTCGGAGATAAATTTGCTCGTGTGCTTTTTGTAAGAGGTTATGCCTCTTATGTCAAGGATGAAATCATTCGTGTAATTACAGATTCCTGTAAGAATATGATTTTTAACTTTGACATCGTTCCCGTGTCAACGCAGGAAGCACAGAAGTTTGTGGAAAAGCAGGCACTCGGTATTGAAACAAATATCGCAAATTATCAGAGAAAGCAGAATGCAAACAACAACTTCTCTGCAATCATACCTTACGATATGGAGCAGCAGAGAAAGGAAATCCGTGAGTTCTTAGATGACATTATGACCCGTGACCAAAAGATGTTTAAGGTTGTAATGACCATTATGCACACGGCCGACACTCTCGAACAGCTTAACACCGATACTGAAACCATTGTAGCCGCAGGCGGCAATACCTGTCAGATTGGCACATTAAGATTTCAGCAGTTGGAAGGCTTTAACGCAACGCTTCCCATAGGCACGAATAAGATCCTCGCAAGGCGTACTCTCACAACAGAAAGCCTTGCTGTTTTTATGCCTTTTAAGGTGCAGGAAATTCAGCATAAGGGTGGTGTCTGTCAGGGTGTCAATGTGATTTCCAAAAATCTTATCGTTGTAAACCGTAAGGAGCTTCTTAACGGTAACTGTATTATTCTCGGTGTTTCGGGTAGTGGTAAGTCCTTTACAGGTAAGGAAGAAGTGTCAACACTTCATCTTACTACCGATGCTGACATTATCATCATCGACCCGGAAAGAGAATACAAGGCTTTAGTAGAAGCATTAGGCGGTCAGGTCGTTCAGCTTTCGGCAACGAGCAAAAATCACATTAACTGTCTTGATATTAACCAAGACTATGCAGACGGTGATAATCCCATAGCTCTTAAATCAGAGTTTATTATGTCGCTGTTTGAACAGATTATAGGTACGGACAAGATTGACGGTAAGCAGAAGTCAATTATAGACCGTTGCCTTACAAATGTTTATCGCAACTATATCAAGAGAAAGTACAAGGGCAAACCGCCAACACTTCTTGATTTGGTTGCCAACCTTAAAGAACAGCCCGAAGATGAAGCTCAGGAGCTTGCACTTAATATGGAGCTTTTCACAACAGGCTCGCATAATACCTTTGCGAAGCAGACTAATGTCAACAGCGAAAACAGACTTCTTTGTTATGATATTCACGACCTCGGCACACATCTTATGCCTATCGGTATGTTGGTTGTTCTTGACAGTATTCTCAACCGTATTACTAAAAACAGAGCAGAGGGCAGAGAAACATACATCTTCATAGATGAAATCTATCTTCTGTTCCGTCATCAGTACACGGCTGATTTCCTTTTCACTCTTTGGAAGCGAGTAAGAAAGTACGGTGCTTTCTGTACAGGTATCACACAGAATGTGGATGATATGATGCAGAGCCATACTGCAAGAACAATGCTCGCTAACTCAGAGTTCATTATTATGCTCAACCAAGGCAGTACGGACAGAGACGACCTTGCTAATCTTTTACAGATTAGCGATGACCAGATGAAGCACATTACAAATGTTGATGCAGGTCACGGTCTTGTTAAGGTAGGCTCTGACCTTGTACCCTTTGAGCGTAAATTTCCTAAAAACACACAGCTCTATAAGTTAATGACAACTAAAATGGGCGAATAAAGAGAGACGGAGCTGTTATCAAGCGAAAACGGCTCCGTGTTTCTGATTATGTAAGTTGATATAAATTTTGATTTTTAAGTAAATTCATTTCAATAATAAATAACTTACTATTATATTTTTTGCATTTGTTTTCTGATAAAGTGTCTGCGATAGCATCTGCATCTATATTGTTTAAACAATTATGTAATTTGCAAATGATATTGTAACCGTCATTTGTTAACTTTGAGCGAGTAAGAGTGGAAGTTATAGGTCTGGAATCAACTATTCGCCTTATATTCTTATTTTTGTCTACATCCTGAGGCAGTTCTAGTTCCAGCCTTAATCGATCAATAAAATGACATAGAACTTGTATGTCATTTCTAAATGCAACTATACTATTTTCCTTTTCTATTTGTTCTTCTTTGAGTTTTTCTATCTTATTGAGATGTTTTTGCCAAAGGGTAGTAACCGCCAAACTTGATATAGCACCGGATATGATTCCTATAATTATGTCTCTGATTATATCTAAAACTATTTCGTTCATCGTATATTCCTTTCTTTTAGCACTGTAAAATCTATTATATATTTTATTTAACTACAAATCAACATAAAAAAAGAGGTGATAAAAATAAAAAATCAAATTAAAACCCGTGAGGTTATTGAAAAAGTCAAAGAAGCGGATGCACAAACGCCAAATCCACAAAGCAGAAAATCATCCTTGACTAAATCTGCCGTATCAAAGGCAAAGACTAAAACCGAGGAAGAAGCTGAAAAGCAAGATGCTTCAATGGATGATAACTCTTCGCCTGAACAGTACGCAACAGACAAGGTAACAGAAACGGGTAAAAATGTGGCTGAAAACCTTGTAAGCGGTACGGCAACCGTTACGAAAAAGGTTGCCCGCAAGGTAAGAAATAACCGCAGAGCAAAAAAAGAAGCATCTGCTGACGGTGAAAATCCTACAACAGAGGATATTCCCGAACAGCCACAGATTGAAGCGACTAAACAGGAGCCTCAAAGGTTGGAGCAGAAAAGCTCTGCAAATAAGGAAAGGTCAACTACTGAAACGCCTAAAGCTGAAACAAAAAAGTCCGTTGCTGATAAAAAGCAACAGACAAAATCTAAAGCCAAAACTGTTAATGAGGATAAACCCAAAGAAAGGTCTAATCCTCGTACCCGTAAGCAGTCTGCACCAAAGCAGAAAGCAAAGCGTGAGATACGCAATGTTCGTTCAGGGGACAAGACAATCAAATCTGCCGATGCAGGAATAAAGCAGAGTGTGAGAAGTCTTGAAAACACATCAAGGCAGATAAGGACAGCACAGAAAGGCACAGAAGCCGCAAAGAAAAGTGCTGAGGTCACTGCAAAGGCGGCTAAAAAGGCTGAACACTCGGCAAGGGTTACTGCTAAAGCGACTGCGAAAACTGCAAAGAAAGTGGCAGAAGCAACCGTTAAAGCCGTAAAAGCAACCATAGCGGCTGTTAAAGAGCTTGGAGCCTTGATTGCTGCAGGCGGTACAACGGCAGTAGTTGTAATCGTTGTTCTTTGCTTACTTGCGGCAATAGGCGGTACTTGCTTCGGCATATTCCTTTCCAATGACAAAACAACGGGAAGTGATATGACTATGACACAGGCTATTTCTACTCTCACATCAGAGCATTATGCAAATCTGACCGCATTTAAAGAAGGCTTTACCTACGATACCGTTGAAGTACAGGGCGACTCCAACATTGAATGGAAGGATGTTCTCGCTGTTTATGCGGTAAAAACAACAACCTCCGAGGACAATGCCTTTGAGGTTGTAACAATAAATGAAGAAAAGTTAGACTTGCTCCGTGACATAATGAGTGATATGAATAAGCTGACAGGTGTAGTCACATCTAAATTAGTTGCACAGACCGTTGTTTCTACCGATGAAGAAGGTAACTCTGTCAAGACTACCGAATATGTCGCTAAAAAGGTGCTGACGGTTAATATTATCCGTTTGTCGGCAGAGCAGATAATTGAGCTTTATAACTTCAATGAAGAGCAGAAAAAGCAGTTAAACGAGCTTATGAGCGACGATTATACTGACCTTTGGAATGAGCTTATAGGCGGTAGCGGTGAAATTATTATGTCGGGTAGTTCTTGGGTGAGCAAAGGCTACTTTACATGGCCTCTGCCCGAAACCTTCACTATCACATCATACTTTGGTACAAGAGTTGACCCCATTTCAGGTGTTGTTAAAACACATGGCGGTACTGATATAGCTGCTCCCGGTGGTACACCTATTCTTGCGGCGGCTGACGGTACGATAGTGGTGGCAAGCTATGATGCGGACGGTTACGGCTTCTATGTAAAACTAAATCACGATGATACCTATTCCACTATTTACGGACATTGTTCTGCACTTCTTGTTTCGGCTGGTCAGACAGTAAAGCAGGGGCAGATAATTGCAAAGGTTGGCTCAACAGGTTATTCTACGGGTAATCATCTACATTTTGAGGTTATACAGAATGGTGTAAGGGTTAATGCTTTGAATTTTTTTGAGTAAACAACATTATTTACTTTTGCTTGTTAAAAACGCCGAGTCTCTCCGACTGTTTAGATTGGTTTTCTTTTAATTCTAATATTCCGAAAGAACGAACACATCTCCCTTTGGGCAAATGTGTTCGTTTTTTTTATTCAAACTGTTCCTTTTATATATTAGTTATTATTTATATTCCGCTAAAACCGAAAATCTTTCGCGCTGGAACTCTATTTCGTTTTCAAAACCGGAAACAACTTCTTTATATATATCCATTTCTCTGATTTGTTTTAGTTTTTCGTTTATAATTTTTTCCATTGATTCGTCAATCGTTTTTGTTGAATTTTTAAAGTTTAGAAGTTTAAAATTAAAAGCCTTGCCTTCTATGTAAAGATTGCCGTTTTCATCAACGGTAGAAAAAAAGATGCAAATATCGCCTGCTTCGGGAAGAAAATCTCCGATTTCAAGGAACAAATATTTTCCGTCGCTTGTTAAACCACCGCTTTTAAGAATTTCAATATCCTCAGCAGTATTCAAGGTGCCTTTGATGTTTTCCAATACTCTGACTGCATATTTGGTTGCCGGTCTATTTATGGTTTCGGTGCCTGTTAAGGTTTCGAAGCTAAATTCTCCCTCATTAATTATTCCCGTCCGTTCTGTAATTTTTCCTATAAATATGTAGTCAACAAACCCAGCAACTTCAGCAAAATTTTTAATGTCAATTACATGATTGTACATACTAGATATCTGCTTGGGAGAATTTGTTGATTTTTTCGTTGAAAAGAAAGTAAACATCATTGAAACAAAAAGTAATGAAAAAACACAACATATTGCAAGAATTTTTTTCTTCGGTGTAAATTTAATCGTTTTCATAATAAATTTCTCCTTAATATAATTCGGCAGCTTTGTCAAAAGATGCCATATCATCAGCTGACAATTCGATATTTTCAAGTTGACCTTGTCGCATTATACTGCTTCTTAATCCATTGTTGTTTTCATTCAATCCTAACAAATGTCCTAATTCATGCATAATGGTGTGTAGAACATTGTTTTCGGTGAATGATTTACTTTCTAAGTGATACTCGTTATATTCTACTGTTGCTTTTCCGTTAAATTTATCGTTATTATCCGTAAGAAACGTTGTACGCCCAAACCACGAAACCCCCATATTAAATACATCTGTAATAGTAACATCTTGTATAACCAATGCACTTTCTTTTCTTAATACGCTTTTATACGCATTCCATGTATCGATTCCAGTTTCTATACGACGTGCATACCTTGATTGACTATAATCAATATCACAATGCCCACCCGAATCAACAGCATCATGCCCAATAATATAAACACCTCCGTTTGTCGTTCCTTCTTCTTCCCCACACCCAATACCGGTGAAGCAAAGCAATACGATGGATAAAACTAAAACTACAGACATAATCATGTCTTTAGCTCTTTTCTTTTTCATTGAAGTATCTCTCCTTATTCTTTTGTGTTTTTTGTTTTTTTAATAACCTTAATGAAATTGCAGTCAAAAAAATAATTACAGAAATCCATTGAGAAACAGAAAAAATGAACACCTTTCCATTGTTGTCTCCGCGCAAAAATTCTAAAAAGAATCTGCCAACAGAATACAAAACCATATATCGCAACAACAGATTACCCTTGAAATTTTTTTCTGACAGAAAAATCAAAGGAATTATAACCAATAAATTATACGCTGCTTCATAAAGTTGAACTGGGTGCTTTCCGTCAATGCAAAGCAAGGAAGTTCCAGCTGCTCCGTAGCAACAACCGGCAAAAAAGCAACCTATACGACCAAAAGCATGAAACAAAGGGATAGACGGTGTAATAATATTTGATATTTCATAAAAATCCAGTTTTGATACTCTAATATAGATTACAGCAAACAAAAATCCACCTATTAAACCGCCGTAAAATACACCAACACCTTGTAACAACTCTTTTAAATTTTCCAATGTCCAAAAATCAGAGTTGTTGCCGTTTTTGAATATTTCTCCGATAATTTGAAAAAGCTTTGCTCCGAATAATGCTCCTGCTAGAATGCTGTACAATGTGTATAATACATCTTTCTTTGGAGTATTGAATCTCAAAGAATCAGCTCTGACCATAGCCAATGAGAAGGAAAAAACAATCCCCATTAAAGCACATAATAAATATGAAGGGATTTTGTAATTGAAAACAAAGATATAGGGGTACATTTTATTTCTCTTTCTGTAAATTATTTTTTATTCTGCTGTTGATGTTTTTACATTTGTTTCACCCTCTTTTTAATATATTTGTGATTTCATATAAAAAGGATAAAATATTTCTCTGTTAAAATCAATGATTTTGTAAAAACGTCTTATAATATAGAAAAAACGATTAAAACTTATTAATAAAAGAGTTGCATTTCACAAATAATGAAATGCAACTCTTGGTTTATTATGTGCGTATATTATTAATAAGTTTGTTTCTATATTCTATAAAACTATATTTACATTTATTGTTTTTTATTTTGAGCTTTTATATGATTCCTTTTTATTGTTTTCAATGCATTGCTTAATTTCATCTTTTGAACGATAATGTGTAGGAAAAATATCATTCATTTCATAAACGCAAAACGGCATTTGGATATCTGCGACATCGTCGTATTTGCAATCAGCGAAATGTGTTATATCTAATCCATCATAATGAAACGTATCAGTCGGATCGAAATAAACAATAAACCCTAACGGATATGCCGTGATTTCAGTAAGTGCTAATGACTCACACTTTGTTTTTCCCATTCTTAAAACAACAGAAAGTGGTGCATATTTCATTAAACTGCTCTTTGTGAGATACATACAAACTTTATATTTAGACTTGTCCAGTCCAACTGCTTTTTGGTCGATAACAAATTTTCTAAGAACATCAATCCGCTCATCTTCAAAGTTATTGATGGAACAAAACAGAGATAAAACTTGTTTAATAAAACGAAGTGGGTGTATATCACGAATGCCAAAAGCTTGATATTTAGGGTCTCTTGGTTCAGACAAAATGCTATGAATAACTCTTGCGACGATTCTATAGTCTTCTCCATACCAACTTCCAGTATTATTGTTACAAGTTTGACAGAGAGTATATTTGCCCATACCTTGTTGCTGATTTTTATACGGAAGTCCTGTAGTATCCCACGGCATCCTATCATCTTTAAGCGCTCCTTCTCCTGTAACAGGTTTTGCAGGGGATGAATTAAAAGCAGAACGCGGAGGAATATGTTCAAATGTCAATTCACACTCTTTGCCACACAAAGCACATTTTCCAAAATGGTTTGACAAAATTAAAAATCCTCCTTTTGAGATGTTAAGTTATTTTTAGTCTATAACTATTTCTTATGTTTTGAAATTCTTCTATAGAAATTAAGTCTTTAGGATAAAACATTCGATAATAATTTTTGCTTTTAAATAATTGCAGACAAATTCCATTGTTGTTTTCGATTAGAGTTAATGTATCGTCGTTGATACAGATTAGTGAAAAACACAAATCACAGTCGGTGTCGTTTCCCCTAATTTGATATATCGTTTTTATAATATTTTTAGATTCACGAAGGACCAAAGACTGATAATTATGCATTAGTTCTTTCCAATAAAATGTACCTCTGGTTACATCAACAGATGATTTGTTTGAAGCATATCCGCCACCAAAAGACATATAAATGTTTCCGTAGCCAACATCGACAAAAGCAGATATACCATTATTTCGCAGTAAATCATAACTCTCATCTGTTATTTCCTCTCCACCGCTAACAATACCCTTTATTTTATATTTACTTATCAAATACGGCCAATTCCTGTGAATTATTCTCACCATTTCTTGAGTAGAATATAGATGCTTTCTATTGTGAGGATATATTTGAATAAAATAAACAGTTTCATTGGTCACGAAAACGAATAATTCGTAATCACTTCTTTTTATGAATCCATCCGAACGCAGTCTACAACTAAGATGCAAATGATGAATATTCCAATCGCACAACAACAAGTCTTCATATGTTAAATCTAACGCTTTATCGCTCATATATGGCACGAGACTGATTCCAGTTTGTATTTTTAACTCTATTTCATGTAATGCATGTCGGTATTCAGAAGGGCATTCAAATTCTGAAGATTTTACAACCTTTCTTGGAATAGATGAAATTATACGTTTTTGCAAATTCAAGTATAATCGAAGATAATCTTTGTTGTTTCCACATGAAAACCCATATTGAGTGATTAGGCTTTTAGAATACTGTTGCAATTCTTTTTCCAAATCTATCGAAAGAGAATATTTTTGTTTTTCTAAAATACAGTTTTTATAAATCAACCTTTATGTCACCAACTCTATATTCGTTTTTTGTAATATTGTTTCACGCTTGTAAACGAAAATATTATAAAAGCTACCTAATCCACTTTCATTGAGAACGTGGATTAGGCGAGGTTATCTTTTTTATGTTTTGCTATTTGTTTTTAAGTGAGTTACACTTTCAATAAAATTGAAGAAAGAAACTTTTTATTAACTTCATCATATTTAAACTCAGCTCGGCCATGGTATTTATTTGCCACTCTGTTTATGCTTTTAATTCCGAACCCATGATGTGTTTTGTCTTTTTTTGAAGTTGTAAATAAATGCCCGTTTCTTTGTGGTGGTGTATCACATGAATTAATTACATAGAAGCTAATGAATTGTTCGTTTTTTCTTGATATGGTTATATCTATGGTTTTACCGTTAGATTCTTTTGCAGCTTCATATGAATTTTCAAGCAGGTTATTCAGAAGTGATGTTAAATCACTATCGTTAATAAGAGAAAAATCAATATTTCGAATATCTACAGATAAAGATATATTACTCTCGTTACACAAATTGTAATATCGACTAACAATAACATTAATAAGTTTGTTATTACTAAACTGTTTTAATGATTTGACATTGTTTTCTTCATATACTGAATCGATATATTTTTTTATACCTGTGAAATCTTCATCTTCAGCTAAAGATTTAATTACTGTCAAATGCTTTTTGATATCGTGGATAAGAATGTTTGATGTTTCATATTGACGTTCTAATTCACAATAATATTCTTGATTTATTTCTGTCTTTTGAATTTCTAATTGATATTCAGTGTTTTGTGTTAATGTATATATAATTTTTTCATGTATAAAAAAAACAAAAACATTAGAAAACAAAAGAACAAAAGATAAAATAGAAAAAGCTACATAAACATTGTGATTGAGACTCACTTTTCCAATTATATAATTAAAAATCAAAGCCGCGGAAATAGATGTTACTGGTAGAAATAATAAAGAAAAATCACCAGGATTTTTAATTCTATATGGTTTTATATTGAATTTTGAAAGATAATATACTGATAAAAAATACAATGATTTAGTGGTTATGGTTTGAAATAACATGGAATAGGTACTGTCTTCATAGGACAACAACTGTATTTTATTTATTGCTGCGTAAGAATACATAACAAGAAGTTCCGTTGTAAGCATTAGTCCTATTAACAATATAACGCTGAAAAGTAAGTTTTTTATATTTACATCATAAGACATTTTTAAAATAATTATATTGCATATAAAAAATGATATTAGATTTATAATAGGAGAGTGAAGAAAGTTTAAAGAAAATTGTATAAAAAAAGATAATACATATAGTGTAACAATTTTTTTGTGAACAATTTTTTTTTCATACTTGTTGTTGAAATACATAAAGGAAACGAATTGTTCGAAAATATATATGAATATATAACATGCGGTATTCATTTTAGTCCTCCGGCAAAATCGAAAAAGGATTTTTTGAAATTTTTATATTTTCTTTGTGACATATAGGTTTTAACCAACTCTGAATTGTTTTTTCTCATTGTAACCGTTGTTTTGTCAAAATCTATGACATTTTGTAAATTGACAATAAAACTGTTGTGAGAGTAAATAAAACAATTTGGTTGATTAATTATAGATAACCATTCTTTAGGCTTTTTATTGGTTGCATATTTATTGTTTTTGGTAACAATGTTAGAGCCATATTTGAGATTTTCTATATACAATATGTCTTTCGTTTTTATATAATGTACTTCATCCTTCAAATCAATAATAATCGATTTACTAATATTTGTAAACTCTATTATAGCATCTTTAAAGTTATTATTAAATCTATTAGTATCGATAGGTTTAGATAAATATCTAAACACATGTACTTTCATAGCGGCATCAAGATAGTTATGAAAAGAAGTGATTACTAAAATTAATATATCGTTATTGCATTCTTGTAATTTCTCTGATAGTTTAAGGCCGCTAATTCCGGGCATTTCGATATCAATAAATGCAATATCGTAGCGATGTGACTTTTTTAAAATGAAATCTCCGGATGTTTGTTTATCAATGTTGAAATCTATATTTTGGGATTTTCCCCATGCAAGGATAAGTTTATGTATTCGCTCTATAATAATACTATCATCGTCACATATAAGTATATTTATCAAAATTATCCCTCCTTACAAGGGGTAATTATATCATATCATTAGTTATCTTGCAAATGTGCGGTTAATCATTTTGACCAAAAAAAGAGTCTTTTTTTCTAATGTTGTCAGTTTTGTTTTGTTTGGTTATTAGCAAATCAATAAAATCACTAATCAATTCTAATGAATCTTCATTGCAGAGCTTTAAATTATCAATTATGTTTTGAGGAATGTTATTTGTTTTAATTGTCCCAAGCAAAAAATTATCTGGTGTAGTTCCTAAACAGATACAAAGAGTTGCAAAAGTAGACAAACTAGGTATAGATCTACCTGTTTCTATATTTGATAAATAATTGTTTGACATATCAGCTAATTCAGCTAAATGGTTTTGTTTCAACCCTAATTCTCTTCTTCTCTGCGCTATTCTTTTTCCTAATAATTCAAAATTTATTTCCATTGATATCACCTCGAATAACATATTAAATGAGGTAATAATTATTGTTAACAATTTATAAGTGTATAAAACACTTTTGAAGTAAAAAAATAGAATATTTTGAAATTTATACACTAATTCATCTATAACGACTTTTTAAATTAGTTAATTAAATCAATTTTTCTAATATTTAAATCGAATTTTCTGTTTCTATTTATTTGAATAATATATATGTTAAAATTATCTAAAGGAGGTGAATAACTATGAAAAAGGTTACAAAATTAGCAAACAAAGTTTTACCAGTATTCGTTGCCTGCTTAACTATGGTTCTTACTATCAGTGCAAATTCTTCATCATGTTTCTATCTTCATCAAGAGGAAGAACCTAAGAACATAGATAAGTTTAAAAGATTTAAGTAATATGGGAGAAAATTATTATAACACAATTATTGGGTATTTAATATCCAATGCCCATATATCAAATAGTGATAGAGAATTATATTTGTATGCAGTGAAGAATTTAATTCGTAGCTTTATAAATGTTTTTGTGTTTTTTATTCTTGGATTGGTTTTTGATATGATACAAGAAAGCATATTTATGTTTTTATCATTTTTTGTACTTAGAAAGTTTGCAGGTGGTCTTCATTTGAATAAATATATTACTTGTTTTGTATCGTCGATAGTTGTAAATGTGTTGGGTCTATTACTAATTAAATATTTACAAAATTATCCAAGTTACATATTGGTAGTAGCAATGATCGCTTCATGTTTAGCAATTATATTTTGTGCTCCTGTAGAACATCCTAACAAACCTATCTCAAAAAAAGAAGCTAAAACTTATAAAATAGTTTCAATTGTTTTCTCATTTGCAATTTGCTTGGCTTCAACAATTCTAATTGTAAGTAAAACATTAACTAAGGTTGCGGTTTCTCTAGAAACAGGATTAATTATTTCCACTATTTTGATGATTGCTGGTAAAATAAATACTCGGATAAATATTTTTAAGCACAATGTCTAATTAATAAACAGTACATTTATATTTAAAATTTAATTTTAATATCTAATTTTTAAAAGAAGGGATAGACATTGTTTGTATGGTCCCTTCTTTTGCTTTTTTATCAAAAAATGATAAGTCAAAATATATTGAAGAAAGGAATTTAATTATGAAATATGTGAAGAAAACAATATCTGTATTTTTATCAATACTCACAATTTTGTCAATGTGTTCAGTTTCTATGCCTGTATTTGCAGCGTATGATTGGAAAAAAGATTTGCAACAGATAGACGATTACTATCTGCAGGAAGAATTTTCATCGAAAATTGTGGCTGAAGTTGAGGCGCTTCGCGAGGAGAATACAAAGCATTTTTTATGCGAAGATGGTTCATATATTGCAACAACATATTCTGAGCCGATACATTACAAAGAAAATGGTGAGTGGAAAGAAATTGACAATACACTTAAATTAAGTAACAAAGTTAAAAGTAGCTCAGGTAAGGCTATGTATGTACCCAAGTCAGCAGACACGGAAGTCAAAATTCCTCAAAGTTTTTCAGACGGACAAAAAATTTCATTAACCAAAAAAGGTCATACAATAAGTTTTGGTGTAAGTCAAGATAAGAGTGTTAAATTAAGTAAAACAGCAACAGTAGTCAATAATATAGAGGAGTTGTCGTCTAATGTTCAGCCTGATAAAGTGGAGTTGCACAACAAAACTCTGATAGCATCAACTGACTCAGAAAATTATGGTGAAATAACTAAATATAACAATGAAGTAGTTGCTATTGAAAATCAAGCAGGCGCAATTGTTTATGAAGATGTTTTTGAAAGTGCTGATTTAGAGTATGTTGTTACAACAAATAGTATAAAAGAAAATATTGTAGTATACGAAAAACAAAATGACTATACATATAAGTTTGATATGGACTTTGGTGATCTAGTTCCTATTGTGAATGAAGATAATTCTATAAGAGTAGTTGATCCGGAAACAGAAGAAACTGTCTTTTTTGTTGGTGCACCATATATGTATGATGCAAATGATATCGAGAGTACAGACATTGATATGTCTCTTGTTAAAGAAGATAGAATGTATTTGTTAACACTTAAAGCTAGTTCAGATTGGATTAATGCATCAGAAAGAACTTTTCCTGTTGTGATTGACCCAATAGTTTATTTATCGTTTGATGATGTTTTTGTTATGGACGGTTTAATAAACAAGAATTTAACAAAAGTAAACAAAGAACTTCGCGTAGGTAGAAATCTTACTAATCTGACAAGAACATATATTAAACCGACTATGCCATCTAATATTCCTGAAGGTAGTTATGTTAACAGTGCTTGCTTATATTTATATAGAGACTCATATTATAGAGCACCTTCGGGAGAACATATATCCATTAATGCCTATTCTTGTAATGGTGTAGCGGAATGGAACACTGACACGATTACATGGAATAACCAACCATTTGACAATTCTGAAAATGGATACAAAAATAACACGGCGTTATTGTGTGATTCAGAGTACGTAGGTGATACAAAATATGATTATTGGTTCGATATTACTTTTCTTGCAGAAATATGGATTAATACAGGCATTAATAAAGGTATAATGTTGGCTTCTTCTGATGAGTCTACAAAAACGCAGATGGATTTCTATTCGTCGAGAGCTACTGATTCTAGTTTTAGACCTGAGGTTTCCATATCATATGTTGAGCCATCTGTTGATATTTCAAGTTGGGAGACAGATAGCCAAGCAAAAGAGAGTGCGGAGTTTAGAGTTTCTACTAGCTATGACTGGAGTGCCTACTCTGATGTTGATTGGATATCTTTTAATAAAAGGTACCTTGGTGATAGAGGATTCTTAAAGATCATAGTTGATGAAAACGAAAAAACAAGTGCTAGAAATGGTACAGTGACAGTAAAAATGGACGATAAAGTCATAGGTACTATAGCGGTTACTCAATACGGTGCGGATCCTCATATCACAGTAGATACAACAACATTAAATTTTGATGTTGTTGGTGGAACAAAAACTGTTAATATCGAGTCAAATACGGTATGGTCGTTTAATAATTTGCCAGATTGGATTACTGTTACCCCAACTAGTGGATCTAAAAATTCTACTGTTGAAATTAAGTTAACAAAAAATACAGGAACGAGTGATAGACAATTTGATATTATTGTTACTGCTGATTCTGTAACAAAAACTATCAAAGTTACTCAACTGTGTGATAATAAGTGTCCAGAGAAACCAGATGTTTATGAAGAGAATGGATTAGTATTTATTTCTTCACGTTCGTTTAATTATAATGATAAAACAGATAATACTGAACATATAGAATATAAAATTGGCGATGAGGATTGGGCCATATATGATGGTCCTTTTACAGTAGTTCGCACATGTGATACAATAGTTTATGCTCGCGTTTGTGATGAAGCTGGTAATATAAGCGAAGTGACATCTTTTGCTCTTGAAAATACTCTTGGTGAATATACTGCCGACTATACCGACATTGCTCTCGGTGAAGGCTTATTTCCTGTTGGCTTCGGTCGCTCTTACACAAGTACAAAGGGGTGGTTCTTCACTTTTGAGGCCAATGTTCAACCTTTTTTAAACGGTTTTGTTTTTACAAATTTCTATGGTAAAAAGCAGTATTTTATCAAAAATGGTGAAGATAAATACCTTTCTGTTGATGACGAAGAATTGACGGTTAATGCTGATTCTTATGTGCTTACTTACGGTGATATGACCTGCACCTTCGGCCTTGACGGCAAGATAAACCGCATTACTACCGATTATCTTGATACACAGTACACTTGGAGTGATAATTCGCTCACAATAACCGGCGGTGCTACTGTCACCTTGACAAATGGCAAGCCGACTAAAATCACCATCACTCGTACCGATGGTGAGGGTGTAGCACATACTAAAGAAGTGGAATATATCTGGACTGACGGCAATCTCACAAAGTTTATTGATGCGGCAGATGTTGAACATAACTACGTCTACACAGACGGACTGCTAACAACTAACGAAACTGAAACAATAACTTACTCTGCTCAGGGTAGAGTTAAGCTGATTTTACAGCCTAACGGTGCCTTTGTTAAGTATACCTATAACGATAATGCAACAAATGCAGAGACACCAAACAATGTTGGTGCAGTAACAGTCAGTGACAGCAAGGGTGTTACTGATACTATCTATTATGCTGACGGAGTGTATATTAAAAGTTATATGGATGGTTATGGTGAGAATGCACTTTATGCACCTGATAGGATTTCAGAAGACCTAACTGATGATGTTATTTGTGATGTTATTTATGTTCCGCAAATGTCACCGTTTAATACAACAGAAGGAAAAAATACGATTGAGTGTACTTATGATAATAATGGAAATATTTTAACCAAAACATATCTTAAGATGTTAGATAATACAGTTATTACGACTGATAAATATGTTTATACATATACGGAAAAAAATAAGATTTACTCTGAAAAGTATTATAAAATTGACAAAAGTAATGAGCTTCGCTTAATTTATGAATATATATATGATTCAGATGGAAATATAATAAATGAAACTTATTATGCACAAAAATTACAAAACGGAACAAATGTTGATATAGTAATAGAGAATTACTGTAGAGAATATGATAGCACGGTTATAGTAAGTGAAATATATAAAAAGAGAATAGGTGAAGAACTCACCAATCAAAAAAGGACATTATATTCATATAACGATGAAAATTATATTACAGAAAAATTTGTTTATCAATGGATTAATGATTCGTGGTATCAGACATATGGAGAAGAATATGTATATAATGATTGTGGAAACATTACTAGCCAAACTATAACGGTATATACAAACTTTGTAAATGCTGAAACGGGTTTAATAAAGTCAATTTCCGATAGCAATACCATAAAATATGAATATGATGTTTGGGGTCAACAAATCAAAGTAACTAACAATGCAGGCACAGATGACGAAATTATAAGTGAAACATCGTATGATGTGTATGGCAGAACATCTTTTGTTATAACTGATGGTAATAAAACTGTTTATACATACGACAATCGTGATAATATTCTCACTATTGCTGAAGGCGAGAATATTACAACATATAATTATTCTGATAACGGGAATCTTCTTTCAAGAACTAATCCCAACGGTACAGTTGCTTCTTATTTCTATGATTCTTACGGCAACCTTACCAACCACGATTTTAATGGCTATGCCTTTACTTACAATACTCTAGGCAGTATTCTTACGGCAAATTCTGAAAGCGTTCAGCTTGTAAATTACACCTATTCATCAACCATTGAGCAGGATGTTCTTAATGCTAACTTTGGTAACGGTCAGAGCGTAGTTTACGATTACAATGAAAACTGCGAAATTATCTCAATCAAGTCTGGTGAAGAAAGAAAGTATGGCTACGAATACTTTGAAGAAAAAGACGCAAATGGTAAAGTTACAAAAGAGTGGACAGAACTTACTGACTATGTAAGCGAACTTAAAAAGGTTATTGATGAATGTAAATTAACTGTAAATGACCTTAACGGCAACTTCGTTTATTCTGTTGAAAGTGTCAGCAAGGATGAAGAAGTTGAGGATAGTTTCAACGGTACAGTAACAACAATTGGTAGCGATATATATACTCTTGTTACGGAAGAAAACAAGGATACATTCAAAACTAATGAAACGACAGACTTTACAAAGGAATATACTTACGTAAACGATGAGTTGAGCAAGACCAATATTGCTGGAATAACAACAACCTACGGTTACAATGCCGAAAAGTTGATTTTTGTTCTTGATAACACTATTAATGATGTTTCACTGGCTTACGATTATAACTATGATGAAAAGGGCAATCTAATAACAGAAAATCTTACAATATCATCAAAGGCTGAAAACGGAGTAATCGTTGAAACTAACGAGGTAATTAATTATACCTATGACGACAAAGAACAGTTGATTTCTGCCGAAACATCATCAATCAAATATGAATATACTTATGATGACAGAGGCAATATTCTTGCTAAAAAGGAATATTCAATAAACCTTGACGAAAATAATGAAAAGGTATATACTTTGATCGAAGCAAATACCGACACCTATGTTTATGATGAAACGTGGGAAGATAAGCTAACAAGCTACAATGGACAGGCAATTATCTATGATGCAGTAGGTAATCCAATGAATTATCTGGGCAACACACTGACTTGGACAATGGGTAGACAGCTTGTTTCTTTCGGTAACACAAGTTTCACATACAATGAAGATGGTGTCAGAACAAGCAAGACATCAAACGGTATTACTACCAAGTTCTATCTTGACGGTATAAATATAATTGAACAGACTGACGGCACAACTGCTCTTTACTTCTTTTATGACTCAAAAGGTGAAGTAATAGGCTTCAAATACAACGAAAATGATTACTTCTATGTGAAGAATGCGATGGGAGACATTATTGCCATAACAGATAGCAATAAAAATATTGTTGCAGAATACCGTTATGACCCGTGGGGTAAGGTGCTGGATGAAGATGACTTAACGGCAATAGGTAACCTTAATCCCTTCAGGTACAGAAGTTACTATTATGATACTGAAACAGAGTTTTACTATCTCCAGAGTCGTTACTATGACCCAGAAGTTTGCAGATTTATTAATTCTGATGATGTTAATTATTTAGGAATAACCGAAAGAGAGATTTCATATAACACTTTTGGATATTGCAATAATAATCCTATAATGTATGATGATCGAAATGGTACGATGGCATTAACTGCAGCCGCTGCCACACTAGGCGTTTCTACATCTACCTTAGTTGTTGCGGCAATAATGGTTATTATAATTGCAGACCTTGCTACCGGTGGTAAAGTTGTTTTGACACTTTCTGAAGCAATTATATTAATTGTTGAAAGCGCAATAACTAGCGTTTCTTCAAGTATTGCTTCTAGTAGAACAAAAACACTATCAAACACAAAGGCTAAACTGCCAACAGAAAAAGCTTACCAATTAGCATATATAAATAATAAAGATGAACTTATAAAACTTCCAACAAAATATAGTTTTGTTGATGCTTTAAAAATGTTGGGCTTTTCTTCCGCAACAAATACATTAAATCAAACATTTAAATATGATAAAGGAAGCAGTTCTGATGCTCAACGTACAATGGAGAAATATTCGAAAGATTGGGGCATATATACACATGAACAATCGCATGCCAAGGCATTAGCTAGTGTCTGTGGGGCCTGGGAAGATCCCGAAGTACATGGTAGTGGTAGATATGGCCATTATCATGATGCTACCCATACTTTTCATATTTGGTATGGTGGAGTTCTTACATATTAAAAGTGGGTGGAAATATGATATTTATAGATTTGAAAGAACTTGAATATTATATCGGTTGCAATCAAAATGATGAATTTTATTATAGTACCATTGATTGCAAAATATACAACATAGAAAGCATTATTTCTGATTTATCAATAGACAAAAAAGACTTTGTTGAAAATTGTTTTTATTATGATTATATTCCACTTCCGATTCTTGATATAGCAAATGGCTTTGATGGATTTATAAATTCATTGAATGATAAAAGAACTTTAAAGTATTTCTCGGATGTTAATAAAAGAGATCCACTAGAATACTGGCTAAAATTTAATGCTATGTTTCATACTGGTTTCGAAAAAAGATTATGGGATGAATATTATGATAATTACGTACACGAAAAAGCAATTAATTGGTGTGTTGACTATAATGTTTCTTATAGAAAATGATTGAATAAGATTGAAAGAATAAGAAAACGACACAGGGGATGGTATAGAAGACCGAGACCTGGTTCTCTGTCTTTGCGAAAAGTGATTAAAGAGGTGTTGTTCCCCTCGCCACCTCGTACTCCCTCAATCAGCTCTGCTGCCAGTTTTCCCCCTCACATCTGAATAGCATTAAGCACAGGGTTTTATCAGCGTTTGCTGCCCCTGTGCTTTTTCGTTTTTTAGTCTATTCCTTATTTGATTTGTTTTACTTATTGTAATTTAATGAACTAGTGTAATTGTTGGTGGTATAACGGTTAAATCTGTTTAAAGCAATCATATGTAGTAATTTTTTGTTTATATATGTATAAATACACTTATGGAAGTAATAGTTATCATGTCATAGTGTAATTATATCGTTTTCTTTGTATAATATATCATTTTGTCTCATTTTGACAAAATTAGGTACGATTATGTTAGTATTAAATCGTAAAGGAAGCAAAATTGGCTCATAATAACAAAGTTCGTCTCTTGTGTGAATTTAATTATTGTTAAACACTATTCTTATATTAATTATAATAAAAAGTATATAATGCAGGCTGTTAATTCGGCATTAACAAATCCATAACTTGTTATTAATTTATATCATTTATGAGACGTTCGTAATAGTCTGGAGAATATTAAATGAAAGACAACTTAAAGTATATGATTAAAAACTGGATAGAGTGGGACAAGAAAAGCCTTCTGTACTTTTGTTTAAGAGTTCCTGCAATGGTTTTTCTTCCCATCATAACAGCTTTTATTCCCAAAGCAATGATTGACTGCATAAACGAGGGCGTTACTGTCGGCAAGCTTACCTTGATAGTTGCTATCTTGAGCGTGCTTGTTACGGTTACAACCTGGCTTGACCCGTTCCTCAATGAGCTTTTACAGGGCAGTGCGAGAGTAATCCGTATGCGTTATGCGGTTATGGCTTTTAAGAAAAACATACACACAGACTACATAAATATTGAAAGCCTTGAGGGCAGAGAAAAGAATAAGATAGCTATGGAATTTTACCGAAGCCACTGGTCTTCATCGGCGTACTTCATAAGCCTTTGTAATGCTTTTCTTGTTTGCGTTCTCGGTGTAATAACTTCCCTTACACTCATTTACAAAATCAATATTATGATGATTCTGCTCATACTTCTTACCTGTGTGGGAGAGTTTTTTCTGCTTCGTTATCTCAACGAAAAGGAGAAGAATGTAAAAAGAGCGAGAGGCAGTATCTTTGTAAAGCTTGATTACTATTACGAGCTGAGCAAGGATAACACCGCTGCAAAGGATATTCGACTTTACGGATTTTCAGACTACTTCATTTCCGCTTACGCCAAGTTTGTTTATGAGCTTCAGAAGATAACGGGCAAGTATATGCGGCAGAGCTTTAATGTCAGCGGTACAAGAGCTTTTCTTAATATGATAAGAGAGCTTGTTGCCTATGCCTATCTTGTTTATCTCGTTTACAAAAACGAACTCAGCGTTTCTGATTTCATCTTCTATTTCGGTATCATTACAGGCTTTTCCAATTGGATTATGAACCTTGTAATCTGCGTTTCAGATTTGGAGCGTTGCTGTAATGACTGTCAGGCTTTCCGTGACTTTACAGAGGCTGAGGATGAAAATAGTGAGGGCAAGACTGCACATAAGCTCAGCGATGTAACATCCATTGAGTTTAAAAATGTTTCTTTCAAGTACCCTGCCGCTGAGGAAAACACAATCAAGAATATGTCCTTTAAGGTAAACGCGGGTGAAAATATTGCAATCGTTGGCGAAAACGGTGCAGGTAAAACTACTGCCGTGAAGCTCCTTTGTGGTCTGTACTATCCGAGTGAGGGTGAAATACTTGTTAACGGTGTGAGCAGTAAGGATATTTCAAAGGATGATTTCTTTGACCTCTTTTCACCCGTATTTCAGGATTACACCTTTATGCCGATGACTATTGCGGAAAACATTTGTCTCACCTCTGACTATGATAAAGAAAAGCTTTACTCTGCATTTGAAAAGGCTGGCATCAGAGAGAAAATTGAAAGCCTTGATAAAAAAGAAAACACCTTTATGGTTAAGGATGTTTACAAGGATGCGGCAGACTTTTCGGGCGGTGAAAAGCAGAAGCTTCTTCTTGCAAAGGCTGTTTACAAAAATGCTCCCGTACTTATCCTAGATGAGCCTACTGCCGCTCTTGATCCGATAGCAGAAAATGAACTGTACCTCAAATACAATGAGCTGACTCAGAACAAAATATCCTTTTTCATCTCACATAGGCTTTCATCAACTCTCTTCTGTGACCGCATACTTTTTGTTTCTGACGGCAGAATTACGGAAAGCGGTACGCATGAAGAGCTGATGAACCTCAAAGGCGGATATTACAGAATGTATCAGCTTCAGAGCTACTATTACAAGGAAGGGCAGGTGTCACAGAATGAAAAAGCTTAAGTCTATTACTTATGCGTTCAAAGAAATGCACCGCCTTGAAAGTAAGCTTATGCCCACAACCGTTACCGCGGCAGTTGTCACCGGTATAATGCCTTTTATCAACATTTGGTTCTCGGCAAAGATTATCGACCTGCTTGATACGGGTGCCGATGCCAAAAAGCTGATAGGTTACATCTGCCTTGCGGTCGGTATCAACTTTGTTCTGTTTTTCCTTAACAGGTACCTTAATGACATCTACTATATGCTTCGTTCAATGTTATATAACAGAGAACTAAAAAGCATTGCTTCAAAGCTTTTCTCCGTTGAGTTTAAAAAGCTTGAGGACAGCAATTTTAAAGAGCTTATACATAAGCATTCAGAGGCGCAGGACAGAGTTTTCTCTTCTTTCGTACAGTTTTCGTGGATGTTCAGAGATTTTGTTTCAGGTGCACTGACGGTTATTGTTTCAGCCGTGTTAATTTGGCCTCTTTTCAGAATCGGCTTTCAGAAAACAGGTGATACCTTCTTTGAAAGACCTGCATTCTTGCTTAGCATTTTCGGCGCGATTGGTGTTATGGTTGTGATTATGCTTATCGTAGCCACAAGGATGAACAAGGAATATTTCAAAGCCTCTGACGAATACTCCCGTCTTGATAAGATTTTCTACTATTTCCTCGATATGTTCTCTGACTACAAGACAGGCAAGGAAATCCGTCTTTACAAGGAGCAGAACATTATTGAAAAAACTGCCACTCACAAGATTTTGACCGAGGGTGAGCAGGTGCTGAAAAAAGCCTCAATGAACTCTGCAAAATCAAGCTCATTTATCGCCATTCTCGGCTCTGTTGTAGGCTTTGGCGTTTATCTGTTTATCGGCGTAAAGGGCCTTTACGGCCTTTTCGGTATCGGTTCACTTGTGCTTTACTGCGGCTCCTTTATGCAGATAATCAGCGGTGTTATGAAAATGGCTGTAACCTTCGGTAAAACCGAGGAAATGGTACCTCTTGTAAACTATTACTATGAGATAATGCACACCGAGGATGATATGGTTTACGGTGAAAAGGAAATAGATCTCACCTCTAAGTTTGAGATTGAATTCAAAGAGGTTTCCTTTAAATATCCGGGTAGTGAAAACTACGCTCTAGAGAACATCAACCTTACCATTCATAACGGTGAGCATCTTGCAGTTGTGGGCAGAAACGGCAGCGGTAAAACCACTTTCATAAAGCTTATGTGCAGACTTTATGATGTTGACAGTGGTGAGATTCTTATTAACGGCACTAACATCAAAGAGTATTCAAAGGAAAGCCTGATGAAGCTGTATTCAGTTGTATTTCAGGATTTCAAGCTTTTCGCAGTACCTCTTTGCGACAACATTGCCGCTGACAAGGAATATGACAAGGACAGTCTTTATCGCACTCTTGAGCAGGCAAACATCAAGGACAGAGTGGAGCGAATGAGCGAAAAAGAGAACACCTATCTTTACAAAAACATAGACAAAAATGGTGTGGATATTTCAGGCGGCGAGGCACAAAAGCTTGCCCTTGCAAGAGCACTTTACAAGGACAGTCCGCTTGTTATTCTTGATGAGCCTACGGCAGCCCTTGATCCTGTGGCGGAAAATGAGATTTACAGCCGTTTCAACTCCTTTACGGAAAACAAAACTGCAATTTACATTTCCCACAGACTTTCAAGCTGTATTTTCTGTGACAGGATTGCCGTATTTGACAAGGCAAAGCTTGTTGAAGAGGATACACATGAGGAGTTGCTGAAGTCGGGCAAGAAATACAGTGAACTGTGGAACGCTCAGGCTCAGTATTATAAGTGTAAGTAAGGTGAAAGTTGATGAAAAGAGTTTTACGCATTGTAACATCATTATATAATCCCAATAAAGTTACAGATAAAAGTGTTGGTGGGACACAAATACAAGTGTATAGGCTAACTTCTTATTTGGCAGAACATATATTACAAGATATTTTTACTTTTGAACCTACTGATTTTAATCATGATAATATAAATGTTTTTTGCTATAAATATACAATGTGCAAGTATTATAAATCTTTTTATGATTTATATAGAATTATAAAAAAAACGAAATACGACTATATTCACATTCATGCTAATGGTTCTTTGTTCCCATTAATAATTGGAGAATATATAAGAATTCTATTAAAAATTCCAATAATATATACTTTTCATTGTTGCAGAAATGCAACGTATATTGGCAATAAAATAGAAGTTTTCATAATACCGATTATAAACTTTATTGAAAAAAATTGCATAAGAAACGCACGATGTAATATTTTTTTATCAAAAAATGTAGTTGAACGTCTTAATGATAAAGGTGTCATTGTAAATAATACAAACTATGAAATTATTGGAGATGCTGTAATTGATGTGATAGCTAATGATTTGAACCAAAAATCTAGTAAGAAAAACATATTTTTTATAGGTAGATTAAGTAGAGAAAAAGGATGGGATATTTTTGTAAAAATTGCTAATATGATGCAAGATAGACCCTACAATTTTCATATGTATGGTTCAGGGAAAGATAGAAAGAAACTAATGAAAATGATTTCAAAATACAATTTATCTAATTTGTATTATCATGGTAATGTCCCAAATTTGGATATATTTGAAAAATTAAAATCAGCAGATATAGTTATTATACCGTCGTATTATGAAGAATTAGGCAGTATAGTTTTAGAAGCTGGTATTATGAAGAAAATAGTAATAGCATCTTATACGGGGCCTTTAGGCGATATATTGTCATGCGGGCGAGGATATTTAGTTAATGTTGGAAATGTAATTGGTTTTTGCAATGCAATCAATCAAGCTGTTAGTGATGGTAATAAAGAAATGGGAGAAAAGTTATATCAATATATAAGAGAAAATTATTTGTTAGCTGAATCTATAAATAAACATATTAGCTTATATGAGTCATATTGAATAAATTTTCATTGATTTTAATTTTTTAAATTTTAGGGGATGTAAGTTAGATGAATTGTATAGTAATTTTTGCTCCACATCCAGACGATGAAGTAATAGCATGTACATATGTTATTAAAAGAGCTTTGTATGAAGGTAAAAATGTTATAGTTGTGTTTGTTACAAATGGAGATTTTAAAGGTAGAAAATATGCTGATATAAGAATACGCGAAAGCGAGAGAGCACTAGAGAAAATGGGCGTTAGTGAAAAGAATATTTTTTATTTTGGTTATGGCGATGGTATGATATATAAAACTTTTTGCACTGAAATAGATGAAGTTATTCCATCAAGGTGTTCATACTATACATACGCTTCTAATAGGCGAAGTACCTTTCACAAAAAGCTTTTCGACAATGAAATTATTTATTCCAAACGGTCGATTTTAAATGATTTCATCAAATTTTTCGATGTTTTTAAACCGGAAACCATATATTCTCCAAGTTGCGTTGATGCCCATGACGATCATAAAGGAACATATTTTTTTATCATAGAAGCAATTAGAATAATCAACAATTCAAGAGAGTATTATCCAAATATATATACATATCTTGTGCATGTGTTTAAAAATTTTCATTTTTGGCCAAACAGAATTGGAAGTACTTACAGGAAACCTTTTGGAATAAACATGCAAGACTTGGACTGGAAAAAAAGAATAATTGTTACCCCCAAAAATACAGATAATTTAAAATATGAATTAATCTCCTTTTTTAAAAGTCAAAAGCCAAGATCGCATATTGGTTTTTTGTATGCATTTTCAAAAAATGAAGAAATATTTTGGAAGGTAGAGATGATTGATGGATAATTATATTGAGCAACAAATAGAAGGATTTGTTGAGAAATATCAAGATGCGCATAATGATTATTTAAAGATGTGTGCGTCACCATATTTGTTAGATTACTATTTGTCAAGAGGCGAATCTGATGTTATAAAAACAATAAAAAAACGAGTTGAATTGCAAAATAAATTAAGGAAAGAGTTCATAAAAGAGTTAACTGGATTGTTTAAATATGCTAATGAGAACAACCTTACTTTAATTGGAATAAAAGGAATTTTTCTTGAATTTGATTTGTATTGTTATACAACATTTGGTAGATTGTATGACGACATTGACCTTGTTATATGTAATGAAGAAAGAGAATTTTGGGCAGAATATTTTTTCAAGCATAGTGATTTTTATATTCATAGTGATAAATGGTTTAGATTACAAAAACACTTAAAGTTTTTAAGATTAAATGCAAAACATATTCGTAATATAGATGTTGATAAAATTAATCACATAATGCTTTTAAGAAGATCAGCGGAATTAAATATAATGATAGAATTGCATTCCAATTTGAATTATTTGAAAAAATCAAATTTTAATCATAGTGATATTATATTAAATAAGGAAAAAATGGTTATTGGTAATGTCACTTTGGATACATTGTCACCAATAGATAATTTAATGTTTATGTGTCATCATATGATACGACATCTACCGTACATATATAAGGATAGTATAGACAATTTGATTATCAGTATAGATAAAATAATAGATGTTGCTTTATTGTTAAAAAAATATAAATTTGACGAAGAACTAATAATACAGAAAAGCAAAGTTTATCAAATAACACCATATGTAGCTTTGGCTTTATATGTAACTAATGAAGTGTTTCCAAATAGCGTTTCAGAAACAATAATATATGATTTAATTGACGATTCAATAAATAGTGATTTTGATTGGAAAAATATTTTTATAAAATTAATTGATTTGAGACCTATAGAAATAATAACAGGAAAAATTGGTAGAAAATTGCCAGGGTTAATTAATACTGTGAATTTTATAGAAAAACATATTGGAAGATTTGAGGAGTTTACATATTTTAGAGGTATTAAAGCTTATCTTTGGAGAAAATCAGTAGAAAAAGAAAATTTGTATGGCAATAAATAATAGGAGGATAAATGGAACCGATAATAACAAATCTTTATGAAACAGATGGGTGTACTGCAATCTGGGATATAACTTCAAAATGTAATTTGAGTTGTAAACACTGTTATCAGATGTATAACCATAGTATAAAGGAGTTTTCAAAAGAAGAAATTGATTTTATTTTAGATAGAATAAAAGCGTTTGGTGTTTCGCATATTCATCTGCTTGGTGGAGAACCCTTGGCGTTTAAAGATATTTCGTATGTTGTAAAAGAAGCCAAGAAAATGGAAATGTTAATTACTATGAATACTAATGGTACATTATTAACACTGCAAAAAGCGAAAGAATTAAAAAAAGCTGGTTTAGATACTATGGTATTTAGCATGGATGGGGCAACAGAAAATATAAATGATAGCATAAGAGGTAAAGGGGTGTTTAAAAAATTAACAAGCTCAATTAAGTTAGCTAAGAGTGAACAATTGAATGTTTCAATTTGTTATACTATATCAAGAGAAAACTACTGTGATTTCGAAAACATAATAATATACTGTTTGGAAAACGAGATAAAGCATTTAAGAGTTGTTCCTGTATATGATTATTCGTCCGCAAAACTTAATGGTTTAGCTAATATACAGTATATTGATGTTTTAAATGAGTTCGAAAGAGTAATAAACAAATATATATTAACCATAAGAGACAAAGAACTGAGAATAAGTTTTGATTTTAGATTAAAGGTTGTTGAATACTTCAATAGAATGTATGGTAATATTTTTGATTCCGATATTGGTGGATTGAAATGTGAACCAGGTAAAAAATATTTTGTTATTAAAGCTGATGCAACCGTTGTACCTTGTGAAGGATATTTTAATTTGAAAAATAAATCCATAAATGATGATATTATATTCAATATTTTTGATGTTAAATCTTCAAATAGTGTGCAAATTGTAAAAAAATATAGAGATAAAATTTTTTCAGAGAATTACTTTGAAATATGTGATAATTGTTCATTGTTTAATATCTTCTGCACACCTTGTCCGTTTTATGATCGTAAAAGTTTATTACAATGCTATTGGGCAGAGAATAGGCTCAATGAAAGAAGAAAATGGCTGTTGCTGGCATTGGTAAATCTATCGGAAGGATCATACATAGAGGGTAATTATATTTTTAATAAGTTAGGAGAGAAATGTTATATTAATAGTTTTTTAACAGAATTTTTGCATTGTTTAATACAAAGTCAAAAAAGTATCGATGAAGCTATCAGTTGTTTCATAATAGATAGTCTCAGCGATAAAAGTAAATTTGAACTAGTAGATATTATTGATTATTTATATAATAAAAGTTTTTTGTCAATAAAAATAGGAGAAGGTAAAAGATATGTACAAACAAGCAATAATTGACATAACAGGTAAGTGCAATATTTCATGTAAACATTGTTATGCATCAAGTAAATATTCAGGCAATAAAAGAAATGATATGACATTAGAAAATGTATTCAATACTATTGATTTGTTGAAGGAGTATGGTTATACAAATGTTTTGTTCCTAGGTGGCGAGCCTCTATATAGAGCTGATATTTTGGAAATAATAAAGTACACAGTATCTATTGGCATAAAAGTGATGATAAACACAAATGGAATTCTTCTAAATGATTTAATGTGTACTAATTTAATTAAACTAGGAGTAGAACAGATATCAGTGAGTTTTGAAGGAACTGATAGTTCTATACATGATAAAATTGCAGGTAAAGGTAATTTTGATAAAACGTTAAAAGGATTAAGAAAGTTAATTGATTTAAAAAATGAATTAAAATCAGATATATTTATTGGTATCCAATTTACAATAAGTAAATATTCTTTGCATGATGCTAAAAACATAATACCATTTAGTATTATGGAAAAGGTAAATGGTGTTAATATAAATTTTTTAGATAATATAGGAAATGCAAAAAGAAATGAAAATGATATAGGTGTTAGTGTAGAGGAATCAATAGACTTTATAGAAAATATGTTAAAAGAATGCGACTTAACTGGACTAAGAGATCTTGTGATTCAGATACCAGCTAAAAAATACTTGTTGCAATATTTGAAACACAAATATTGCATAAATATTGAAGAAGGTCCTGTTGGATATAGTTGCAGTGCGGGTGATAGAATAATATTAATTGAGAATGACGGAATTGTTACACCATGTGGTATAGCGAATAATATGATATATGAAACTAAGAATAAAAATAAATTTTCGGATCTAGAATATGAGGAATTATATATTTATGATTATAAAAGCGAAAAAGAATTATTGGAAACAAAATATTTTTCGAGTTTTTTAGATTTGAAAAAAAACAGTTGTTTTGATTTTTGCGAAGATTGTCAATTTAAAAATGAGTGTAATCCATGTCCTATTGATTCCAAAAGAGACGAAGAGCAATGTCTTGTATCTAAAAGAAGATATAACCAATTTGTTGATAAACTGATTAATACGAAAATTAATATAAATATTAGTAAACTCTTTATGGACGAAATAAATGACAGTGGGAAAAAAATTCTAGAGTTATTTTCTAGCGGATTTACTATTCTTCAAGTAGTAGATATGTTGGCTGAAAAACATGAAGAAGATAAAGAAAAAATTTTATGTGACTTACTGGAGTTTCATTATAGTTTATCTGTTAATGGGATTTTATTACAGAGATAGTATAGATAAAAATGAAGTAATATTTAAATATAACTTCAAAAAAAGTAAAGGAGGTGAAAATATGAAACGCAATGAAAAGAAAGAAATTTCAAAAAAGATTTCTTACGAGAAGCCGGAAATTGATGCGAAGAAGCTTGAAAAGCTTTCTAAAGCTTTTGCAGTAAAGAACGGTATGTCATCCTGCTAAGCAGATCACAGCTCCAGTACAGTTGTGCTGGAGCTGCTTGTGGAGGTGAGATAATGGATTTTTGTTTGGGTGTATATTTGAAAAATAATCACACAGAAAATGTAATCAGAGAAATATCAAAATCTGTTAGATTTGATGTTTCAATAGATAATAGACTGTTTGTACACTTATCAGATAATAATTTTAAAAAGATAAAAGATAACCTTAGATTTACATTTTTTGATGGCAATATAACTGAAACCGATATTGGAAATATGGTCGATAATATATTATGTTTAAAATCATTGAGATATGATGAAAAGTTTTTTTGTATAATAACATATGATTATTTTACTCAAAAGTTAAGTTTAATTTCTGATTGTTTTCGAAGCAAAGCTTTTTATTATTTTGAAAATAAAGAATTTTTTCTGTTTTCTACGAGTATTTCCGAACTGTTACTTTGTATCAATTCTTATAAGGTTGAAATGGATTGGGCAGCTGTTGTACTAAATAATAATTATTCTTTTAAAAGCAATAACGTGTGGAAAAACATTAAAGAAATCGGGAAGTCTGAGTTTGTTTGTGTTAGCAAAAACGAAACAAAAACATTTAGCTATGAAAATCATTGTTTCGAAAAAATTGATTCGTTTTCGACCTTGATGACTAAAAGATTGAAAATGCATAAAGAAATTATTAATGCTGTTAGTTTAAGTGGAGGAGTTGACTCTATGGTTTTGAGTAAACTTTATAATGTTCCATCTTATTCTTTATCAGGAATAATGTTTGAGAAAAGTGGAGAAATGGATATTGTTAAAAATTTTATTAAAGAAAATAAAGTTAATCATACTTTTGTTGAAATACCGGATATTAATAGTGAAACTATACAACTCTATAAGAAATTGTTATATGAGTATGCGTTGCCCAATTTTAGTATAGAAATGTTTTTTAAAACAATTTTGTGTAAATGTATTTATGAAGACTTGGGAAGTTGCGTTTTTGCAACAGGTCAAGGAAGCGATGAAATATTTGGTGGGTATTCAGCCAATTACAGCACATATGGTGAATATACATCAAATTTGATTGAAAGATATTTTATTGAAAAAAAACTAATAACAAACGATGATATATTAAAGTTGGATTTTTTTGAAAGAGAATTTGTATTTAAACTAATGTTAAATGATATTGCAAATGAAAGAGCGTTGATTTTAAAGTGTGAATCGGAAAAACTTATTAACAATGCATTAGTGGTTGACAATTTTTCTGCAAAAGTGAACAAATTAAACAATATAGCGCCATATGTAGATATAGAATTATTTAATTATATGAGAAAAATTGATGGAGAGATTTTATATGATAAAAGATTTTTTAGGGAATACGCAGCTGGTATTATTGGTGAAAAATATGCATTTGTTAAAAAAAATTCATTTATATATAATGACAAATACTATTATTCGTATAAGTATATAAAATCTTTGGTTACATATGTTTCTAATGAAGGAACATCATTGCTTGATGAAATGTTTAATAGCAGGTTGTTTTGTGAGAATATATTTAACAAAGAATTTTTTCGAGAATTTGTCAATGTTGTTTGCGATGAAAGAAGAACAAGCAAAGATAATTTATATTTAATTGAAGTTTTGCTTAAATTTATAAATGTTAGTATTTTATATGAAAAATACGTAACTAAATAAGATTAATTTAGTATTGTAAAAAGGAGGATAAGTTTAACAGTTTGATGTAGTTAAGCTTTAAAGTCTATGGCTGGTATGTACGGTATAAGTAATATAATCGATGAAATGATTGATAATAGGGTTTTTAAACGCGGAACTGTAGATGCAGTACTACAGGATAGTAGTTTAAAACTTGTTCCTCAGAATATTGATAACTTCTATTTTTGTGATGATTATGCTCGGTATATTGATATTAATAAGCTTAAAGATAAACGTAGTGAGCTGTTTAGGTTAGCGGAAAGAATTACATCGGGAGTTTATAGCGATGAACAAAAATTAGACAGAATACTTAATTACACAGCTACATTGAGTAAAAATTTTCCATTAGAAAATCAAAACAATGAAAAAATTTATAAAACTCCCAAAGAGTATTTTTGGGGCGGAACAGAAGAATTATTGATTTTCAAAGGAAGTGATTGGTGCGCTGAAGTTGCAAGGGTTTTTTGTGCGTTATGTCAGTGTTCTAATATTCCAGCGAGAATTATATATACATTTAGTAGAGTCGATGGTCATATTATAAATGAAGCCTTTATTGAAGGACGGTGGATTTTAGTTGATTCTACAAATGGATTCATTTATCGACATGAAGAAGAATACGCTTCACTTGAAAAGATGGTATTTGATAAAAATTATCGTATTGAATCTTTAAAAACTTATACTCAAAAATACTATTACAGTAAACCTTGTTATTTTGAACATGTTTTTATAAGTTTTTATTGGGTGTCAGAATACGAAAAATATAATTATGAAATTAGTTTTTGCAACGAATACTACGAAGCAAAATTGTTATCTGTTTGGAATGCGGATGGTGAATGACTATGAAAACAATAAATGATAAAATTTGGGGGATATTGCAATTCTCAAATTGTAAAGTTGTTTTTGTTGGTGGGGACTGTTATGTTCAAAAATACTTTTCTAATTTTTTTTCATCAATAATTTCTCAAGAGAATGAAATGTTAATAAAGAACACGATTAAAGTAGAGTTCGAAAAAAGAAGTTTTGATAGTGAAAACACAGATAATAATGAAAGATACAAAATTTTTAACAATTTGTTTTATTGTGAAACAAAAAGCAAAAAACAGTTTGAGTACATAAATAAATGGAAAATTATTTCATATAGTAATACTATAAAAATCCAATATTGTTCTTATGAAAGTTTTGATGTGCTGAACCAAATTTTGAGAAATATTATATTAGAAAAGTTAAAAAATTTCAATCTCATATCAATGCATTCATCTTGTTTGTTTTGTAAAGACAATATTTATGTTATTCTCGGTTATTCTGGAACAGGGAAAAGCACGATATCCATAGGGATGGGACTTAAAGATGATGTCGTTTTGGTTAATGATGATAGAATAGTTCTCTCTATAGAAAATAATAGTGTTTCTCATTTTGGCACACCAGTAACATTTAGACTAGGAACGGAAAAAATACTGCCAAAATTAGGAGAGTATATTGTAGAATATAGTAATATATTGGAGGATGAAAAGCATAAAACTAAAATAGGTATAAATTTTAAGGGCTTTTTTGGGAAAGAAAGAATTAATAATATTAATGGTAATTTTATTTTTTTGTTTTTAAAACAAAGTCAAAATGTTTTCTTTGAGAAGTTAAATAATAAAGATAAACAAAATTTGTTGATTGAATTTTGGGAGAATCAAGAAATAGTATGTTTTAAAAAAAATCTTTCTAAGCTTTTAAATAATGATATGTATATATTTGGTTTTAAAAAAGGTGGAATAGAAGATTTTAATACAACGCTTGATAGTTTGCAAAATATTATGGAGATGATTAAAAGCAGTGGAAAATAATAAGTGTATAGATTCAAGTTTTCAGTTGTTCAAGCGCTTAATTGATAGTAATACTATTAGTTATGTAACAGTTGAAGGGAAAAGTATGGTTCCTATTTATGTTCCAGGAGATAAAGTTTTTATAAGGCCTATTTTATCGGAAGACATAAAAAGTGGCAAAATAGTTGTTTTTTTTGATGGGGAAAAACTCGTTATTCATAGAATAGTTAAAGTTAATGAAATATCTGTAATAACGAAAGGTGACAATTCTCCTAAAAATGACGGCGAAATATTAAAAGAAACAATATTAGCGGTAGCGTTAATCAAAAAAACCAAAGTCAGAAATCGTATAAAACTAGCTGTTCATTATTTTAAAAAAAACAAATATAAAAAAGTTAGGGAAATAATCAAATATGGATTTTGTAGATTTTGAATTGTGTTTTTTGAAAAATTTCAATAATCTTTTGAATGCAACGGTTGGCAAGATAAAAATGAATGGAGTGAACTGCTATTATTATACAAGACAAATTCACTTCGAAAAAGATATAATTGATCTATCAATAATCCCACATGATGCAACAAAGGTAGTTGTGGATAAAGATACTGTTGATGAATTGTTTAATAATATGTCCAATGTTGATACGATCACATTTTATAATATTGAGAATGAGAAAATAAATTATCAAGATGTTTATTTTCGGAAATATTATAGTTGTAAATGTGTTGTAGAGAATTTTAAATATAAATCAGTTGCTTTGAAGAATATTAGAAAATTTCAAAAAGAATTGGAAATTTCTGTAACTAAAACACATAGTGAATACATAGATTTACTTAAGTTAGGAAATAAAAAAATTGAAACGTTAGATTTGGATGAAATTATTCATAGACAGGCTGACTTTTTATATTTAAACAAAGGAATCATTTCATTTAATATAAAATTAGATGGTCAAATTGTTGCAGGAATAGTGTGTAAACATAATAGTAGTGAATTAGATATGATTTGTTGTAATTATGATGTTCGTTACATAAAATATTGTTTATGTGATGCGTTGTATTCTTCAGTGATAGAGTGGAGCAGGGATAGTTCAATAGCAAATATTAACTGGGGAAATGTCGCGAAGCAAGATATTGGTGTTTTGCAATTCAAAAAAAAATATAGTACAAATTTGGAGGAAGAGATACTTTGTCATATTTTCCGAAAACATAATTAGCAATATGTCAGTTTTAAATGTGTTGTGTAATGTTATATGAGAGGATTAGATCTTAATACAATGACTTTTAATAAAAGCTACAAAATCAAAATGATTTTGCGGCTTTTATTTGAGGTCTTCTAAAAATGAAACTTGCAAATAACTACCAAAAACAGATGTCTGAAAAATGTAGTAAAAATAAATTTCAACAATTTTAAAAACTCTATTTTGATGATATAAATAAATAGATATAAAATCAACAGAAAGTATAAAGATGCATGGTGTGAAATATGATTAGAACAAAAAGCGAAAGTTTATTAGAGTATGTATATTTTATTACCAGTATTTGTTGCTTTATTTAAATAAAAATACAAATTTTCGATGTCAAAACAAGTCGAAGTTAAAAGCAAATATACCACTGGAGTGAAAGATTTGTAGCTTTCCTTCGGTGGCTTTTTTATTTTACAATGTGATTTTGTCTAAATTATTAGGGTGTAAAACGATTGTGTCGAATGAAAATTGGCTATGTTACATAGCTGAATACCCGTGATCTCCGAATTTTTGAAATTCAAACAAATTCAAAAATTCAAAGGAGATTACTACAATGTTAAATTTAAAAGAATTTAATTATATTTTATGGAAAGACAGCGAGGGCAGATGCTTTGTTAAAGTGAAAGACACTGATGAAGTTACCGAAGTGTCAGAACAAGTGTTCAAGGATTTAAGAAATGAAGAAAAGAGGATTTATCGTGAATTGGAATTAAAAGATAAACTCTATTCTGAAGATGAGGAAGAAAGAAACAAGTCAAGTGTTATGTATCCGATTTCATATGATATGTTTGATGACGATGGTGATGAGGACGTTCCTGCGTGGTTAGAGTTTAAGGAAGATTTAGAAGATATAGTTATATCAAGAGACTTGGAAAATAATTTCTTAAAGAACTTAACTGAAGAGCAAAAAGAAGTATTTGTTGATGTATTGCTCGGAGGTGAAACATATAGAGATTTCGCAAGAAGAAAAGGTATGACACATCAAAATGTTACATATATGGTTTCTTGTATAAGAAAAAAATTTAAAAAATTTTTGGCTTGATATTTGCCAAAAGTCAAAAAATTGTCCGTAAGAAAGTAGAGGGGTGAAAATCTTCTCTACGAACCTTGAAAATTGAATACCCATTCATCAAATACATTCTCCTTTATCCGAGCAGTATAGAGAATACGCCACGACGAAATACCGAGCGACTATATATCTCTGTGTGAATCAGTTGGTTCCTGATAATGCCACGACAGATTTAGGAGGTTAAAGATACTCCTGTTTAGTCATGGGCCGAGCGTGAAAAAACCGTCACAGCCTATGAGAACAGTCGGCGTGAAGGCGAGGGTGAGATTCCCGTGGAGCTGATTAACCGTCAGCCGTTTGATGACTTCCCACTTGCACACGGGGTGTCGAGGACAAATGGTGTGCTTTACATAGCAGCGGCAACAAGACCACGAGAAAATAATTTAAATGCATTTTGCTTAAGAGTCGTTTGCATCTTGTTACGCTGTTTATTAAGCACACCCGGGAAGCTACGGGCATTCAATTAAAAGGAATCTTTAAAAGAGGTGTCAAAAATGAATACGGACAAAAATGAACTGCACAGAGGTGAAATCTACATTTGCGATTTTGTTGATGTTGGCGGCTCGGTGCAAAACGGACTTCGCCCAGCACTTATTATTCAGAATGATGTAGGAAACAAATACAGCACTACAGTGATCGTTTCTCCTATAACATCCATCATTAAGAAAGATAAGCTGCCTACACATGTTTATCTCGGAGCAGAATACGGCTTACCTGATGAATCAATGGTTATGCTTGAGCAGATTTACACTGTAGATAAAAATTACCATATCAAAGATTATCTCGGCATAATCGATGACAAGGAAACAATCAGCAGAATAAACGATGCTTTAAGAATAAGCCTTGCATTGAACAGAATCCAAAAAAATCTGTTCAGATGTACAGAAGATATTTTCTCCTTTTCTGACTCTGGAGTGTTTTATATCGCTCTTTGTGACAAATGCAGAAAGAAGCTTGCTGAAGATGACAGGTTTCTGATTGGCAAAATTAATTTCCCGAAACCTTTGGTTAGCAAATGTAATTCCTGCGAAAAAGGGAACGGATATTATTACATTTTAAAAAGAAGAAGGAGAGAGAATAAATGAACGAATCAATAGTTAATGAAGTTACTTACCTCATTATGTACTTAACAATAAAGAAACTGCACGAGAGAGGTTATCTCAGTAAGGAGTTTTATAAAAGAATTAATGAGGTCGGTGCAGAACAAAATAATTGCAGACCTATTGAGGTATAAATCGCACATTAGGCACTTTTGAAAAAAGCAGATAAAATGTGCTTGTAAATTCAAAGGAGGCTTGGGCAATGATTGAAAAGAAAAAAGATGTCCGCATAATTCACCCTACAATCGGTAGTGGAGTAAAGATAATAATACGAGTCGCTGCATATTGCAGAGTCTCAACTGATTCTGAGGACCAAGCAAATTCGTTCATTGCTCAAGTCCAGTATTATACAGATTATATTAAGAAGAACAGCAATATGGTGTTGGTTGATATTTATGCCGATGACGGTATTACAGGAACATCTATTGATAAAAGAGATGACTTTAAAAGGATGATAAAGGATTGCAAGGCAGGTAAGATTGACCGCATTTTGGTAAAGAGTATTTCAAGATTTGCAAGAAATTCCCTTGAGTGCCTTGAAACAATCAGACTATTAAATTCACTTAATGTTGTTGTCGTTTTTGAAAATGACGGAATTGATACAAGAAATCTCAATTCAGAGCTGTTTGTATATATAAAGAGTGCTTTTGCTCAAAGTGAAGCAATGGCAGGTTCAAAGCGAGTTTCGACAGCTATCCGTATGAAAATGGAAAGTGGTGAATTTAAAATTTCCACAGCTCCTTACGGATACAGAATAGAGAATAACACACTGATTCCCATTCCCGAAAATAAGCGTATTGTCAAAAGAATATTCTATGATTTCCTTTCCGGCAAAGGGGTAGGAAAAATTACAGAAGAATTTAACAGAGAGAACATTGGTAACAGAAAATGGAGCGTATCGGGAATTAAATATATATTGACTAATGAAAAGTATGTCGGTGATATGCTTATGCAAAAAACATATACGCCGCAAATTCTTCCTTTTACAAAAAAACGCAACAGAGGAGAGGTTGACCAATTCTACATTGCCGATTCCCACGAAGGAATTATAGACAGAAAGACATTTGATGCGGTTCAAGAAATCTTTAGAAAATACGCAGAGAAGAAACAGAAAGAAAGTCAAAAAGTAAGGTCTGTTTTTTCAAAGAAAATTAAATGTGGAGATTGCGGATGCACATATAAGAGAAATATAAAAAACGGAGCATATTATTGGGTATGCTCAAATAACGGAATAGCAGGCCAGCATTGTAGAACAACCAACATTAAAGAAGAGGACTTGAAACAAGCTTTCGTTCGCTTATTTAATCGAATTAAACAATACAAACATGAGATTATTGATTTTCCCATAAATCAGTTAGCAACTTTTAAAGCAAAGGCATCAAAGCAGAACAGTGATATTACAGAAATTGATGCTGAAATTGCGTTGCTATGCAACCGAAACAGTATGTTGAATGAGCTAAAATCAAGAGAGATTGTTGATGAAGTATCCTATTTGGAGCAGACTTCTCAAATAAAAAACAGACTTTCAGAGCTACGAAAACGCAGGATTAACATTCTTAATGAAGATGAGGATGAAGCGGTTATCGAAGAGTTCAGAAAGCTTAAAAGAATAATTGAGGATGAAACAGATTACTTAATGGTTTTTGATGAGGAAATATTCAACAAAATTGTTAAAAGCATAAATATCCTTGAAAACAGAGGTTTGTTGTTTGAGTTAAACTGCGGCTTGAAGCTGAAGGAGGCGTTTTAATGAGTTCAAGATGGGTTTTGTACGGATATGAAAAAAGAGAAAACCAATTTTACATAAATATACCTGAGTCTGTAATTGTGAGAAAGATTTTCAGTTTATATATCAATGGCTTGGCTTTGAAAAAAATTGCTGAAATACTTACGGATGATAAGGTTCCGTATCACGAGAGCAAGACACAGTGGAATAAAAATATAGTTGCCCGGATTATTGAGAATGCACATTATGCAGGTGATGATGTTTATCCTTCAATTATAGATGAAAATACTTTTCGTTCTGCTCTTTCTCGTAAGAATGATTTGGGAGGAAAGAGAGATAAAGATACGGATGAAATCGCTTTTATTAAATCTGTGATTCATTGTGACACCTGTGGCGAAAGAATTTACAGATACGGCAGAACTGACCGTCGAGTGAAGTGGTATTGCAATAATTATTGTAAAACGAAAGAACACTATGATGATGCTTTGTTATTTAAAAAGATAAACAAAATTCTGGAAAGGGTTATATCTAATCCTTTTATTCTTGATAAAAAAGAAAATGCAAAAGAATTTATACCGGATATAGAGTGTAACAGAATGGTTACCGACATCAGGTTTATGTTTGACCAACCACAGATACAATTTAATAGAGCACGAATAGCCGTGCTTGATTGTGTAAATAAAAAATTTGATTTGTGTCCATTTGATGAATGTACATATACTCAACCGTTGATAGATTATGTGTCAGCAACCGAAATGACGGATATAGATAAAATGAGCTTAATTATAAGGAAAATAATCATTAATGCAGACGGAAGTTTAACAATAGAATTCAGCAATGGTAAAAGAATAAACGAAGAAAGGGAGAAAGTCTATGAACACTGCAGTAAGAACAGTAACAAAGATTGAAGCAAATCCTATATTTACTTCAAGAAGAAGTGAGTTTACACAACTCAGGGTTGCGGCGTATTGCCGTGTATCAACAGATGACGAGGACCAAATAAATAGCTACAAAACACAGGTTGCATATTATACTGAACATATATCAAGCAATCCTAAATGGATTTTTGTCGGTGTTTATGCTGATGAAGGAGTTACGGGAACATTGGTCGAAAAGAGAGATAATTTTAAAAGGATGATTAAAGATTGCGAAAAACACAAGATTGATTTGATTCTTACAAAATCAATTTCCCGTTTTGCAAGAAACACAGTTGAAAGTCTGACTTATGTTCGTAAGTTAAAGGCTATGAATATAGGCGTCTTTTTTGAGGAGCAAAATATTAATTCTCTTACAACAGACAGTGAAATGTTTGTCGGCTTATACAGTGTTATTGCTCAGGCTGAAAGTGAAAATATAAGTGCTAATGTTCGTTGGGGTATCCAGCAAAGAATGAAAAAAGGCTTGTATGGTTTTCACTACAAAACATACGGTTACATTAAAGGTACAGACGGAGAGCCTGAGATTGTTCCTAACGAGGCCGAGGTTATCAGAAAAATTTTCAAGCTCTACTTGAATGGTTATAGCGTTTCCGGCATAGTTAAATATTTGTCTGAAAATAACATATATAACAGAGAAGGAAAGATATTCAGTACAAGTGTTATTCGAAGTATGTTACAAAATGAAAAGTACGTTGGTGATTTATTGTTTCAGAAAACATATAGGCTTGATTGTATATCAAAGAAGACAGTTGTAAATAATGGTCAACTTCCTAAATACCTCGTTTCAAATAATCATTCCGCAATAATTGACAGAGATACATTCAATCTTGTTCAGTTGGAAACATCAAGACGAACATCTAAAAGAAAAAAATCAGATAACGGAATTACTGAGCTTGGGAAATATAGCAGTAAATACGCTTTTTCAGAGTTATTGTTTTGTGGAGAGTGCGGAAGTCCCTTCCGTCGAAAAGTCATAACAAGAGGTAATGGCAAAGATGTCTATTGGCGTTGTATAAATAGGATTGAAAATGGAAATAAATATTGTAAAAAATCAATGGGTATAAAGGAAAAGGTTTTGCAGGATGCGGTATGCAGGGCGTTAAACAAAATTTCTCCCGAAAGAAGTGAATTGCTTAATGCGATTAACTCTGCGTTATCTTATGGAATAACAGGAGATGAAAATGTGCTGTCAGTATATAATATTGACCACAACATATCCGAATTGAAAAATCAGATACAGACCTTGATGGATGCTGCTGGGAATACCGAGGGAGATAAAGAAAGATACTATAACGAAATATCAAAACTATATTCGCAGATAACAGCCTTACGTGAAGAAAAGAAAAAAATCATAATAAAGCTGGATGCTCAAGCTGAAGCTGAACAAGAAATCCAAAGGATAAATTCGTTGATTAAAAATTGCGATATATCTTTTGCTGAGTTCGATGATATTGTAGTTAGAAGAATCATTGATTGCATAAGAGTTATCGATAATGCTGAACTTCTGATTATAGTTAAAGGCGGTTTAGAAATCAGAGAGGAAATATATCCAAAATAATAAAGATAACACTATTGAGTTAAATAGCGATAAACTCAATAGTGTATTTATATACAGAATAATTTTTTGTTCACAAAATATTTACAGTTGATTGTTGTTACTTTTTGTCGAAAAAGGGACTTATATAATAAGAAAGCATAAAATAGGAGGTATTATGAGTACAGATCATAACGAAAAAGAAGAGTTTTGTAAAAAATTATGGATAGACAATAAAGATACGCTAACTCAAATGTGTAAATACAAATTGAGCAATTATCCTGATGAAGTAGATGATGTGATTTCTGAGACTTTCTATTATTTATGTTCAACTATTTTTTCTGGAAAAGTACTAACCAATCCAAAAGCTTGGCTTTTTGTAGTTGCTAACAATTTAATAAAAAAGAAGTATCAAGAAATAAACAACTTAAAGCAAAAGCAAGTGAGTTATAACGAACAAATATATGAAATACAAATTAATAAGAAAATCGATATTGAAGATCTTATTATTTCTGAATCAATGATAGAGCAACTTAGCGATATTGTTATAAATGAACTTAATCCTGAAGAGAAAATTCTGTATGAATATATTTATAATCAAAAACTAAAAATTAAAGAAATCGCTTCTATTCTTGGATTAACTGAAGTAAATGTAAGGCAGAAAAAACATCGATTGAACAAAAAACTTAACGGGTTAATCAAGAGTTATATAGAAGAGGAGGTGAAATATTAACAATCTGTTTACAAAAAAGATTGTAACATTTTAAAAAAAACGACACTATATAAAATAGGAGAGTGTTTTACTATACAAATATAATATATGTATAAATGTTGGAGGATTAAATGGACACAAGAACGGAGAGTTTTATTGGTTGGTATAAAGAAAAACAACCAATATATGATAGGTTATCGTTTAAAGTATGTGAAATATTAAAAAATGAGATACCTAAAAGTATACAGTGTTCTTTTTCTTACAGAGCAAAAGACGAAGATAGTGCTTTAAAAAAGTGTAATAAGGTTATTAAGTCAAAGAATTCTAGATTTGTATTAAAATATGATGACTATAAAACTGAAATTACAGATTATGCAGGTGTACGATTTGTTACTTACCTTACTTCAGATGTAGAGTGCATTAGTAGAATAATTGAGAAAACATTTATTGTTGATTCTGAAAACAGCTTGGACAAAGCTGATAGTTTAGAAGTTAACGAAATAGGGTATTTAGCAAAACATTATGTCGTTCAATTAAAACCATGTGATTATGTACATGAAATCGATTTAAAAGACTTAAAATGCGAAATTCAAGTAAAAACAGTTTTACAAGATGCATGGGCTCAGATATTTCACGATAGACAATATAAGCCGATAGATGAGTATCCAAAAGAATTGATACGGAAGACTAATTTAGTTGCAGGTTCACTGGAATTATTAGATAACAACATCAAAGAACTTGTTATGCAATATGATAAAAATAGATGTTTATCTAGTGAAGAAGGGGATTTATGGGAATTACTACAAGAGCCAATAACGAAAGAGAGTTTAGAGAAATATGCCTACGTTAAGTTAAATAACTATAATTTGGTTTTTGTAAATCCTCATATTATAGTAAAGCTGCTTGAAGATATGGGTTACGTTTCAATAGGAGAAATCGATAAAAATTTCAATACCAACCTTTTGTCAGATATCAAAATGAAACTTAATGATTATTTGTTTAATATTGATCGGTTTTACATGTATTTTTGTGTTGTGGATAAGCCGGATGAGTTTTTTTCAAAATCCAAATGTAAACATATTTCTTTTAAAAGTTCTGATTTTTTAAAAAAATATATTTACAATCTCGAAAAATATAAAAAAAAGTACAATATAAAGGTTTTAAGGTAACATAAAATGTTGACAAGGAACTTAGATAAGTGATAATATTATTAAATAAACAAGAGAATAAATTGTGAGGTTATAAAAATGAAGTTTAATATGGATGAACAAGTTTACAATAAGTTATGTGAAGGCGTTTTGGATAATAATTTTTCTGATAATAATAGTCCTATACATGAAAATGAAACACTAGAGCCATGTGTTGAGGGTTTGGATAATATAAAAAATAATCCTGTTTTGTTGCAAGCAGTTAAGGAAGTAATGGAGGCAGTGATAAGTAATGAGTCAAGAATATAAATATACTGGTTGTGAAAAAGATTTTGCAGAAAATTGGGAAAAGTTAATAGATAATGCCATAAAAAAATGGTTTGAAATTAATGGTTTTGATTATGGTAGACTAAAAGTTAATCCAAGACTGCTTAGAAAAGCATGCGAACGTGTTCATATGAGAAAGGTTTATTATGATATATTTCATAATGATATGAAAATTAGTGAATATAAACATTGTGCTTTAACTGCATATTGGATAGTGAAACTGAAACCTTTTTGGATTGAGATTGATTTTGAAAAAGATTCATCTGATAAAATGGAAGTATATTCTTATATCAATGAGTATATCGCTATTGGTATGCTTGTGGGTGTTCTTGGAAAGTTTAATGAAGATGCACTAAAAATCGGTAAAGATTTACTTTCACAATACATAAAAGAAATATTATACTCAGTTCAATATAGAGATTTGGGAAAAGAAAGTTTTATTTTGTTGATAGATCCTTTTTATTATATGTATCAGCACAAATCATTAATCAGTGAAGATTTAAGCGTTATTCTATAAATTTAAGTACAATCAGCCTTCTGATTTGAACAAATTGTGTTCTATAGAGGGTTGATTTTTTATATTAAGCAGTATTTAGTTGGTTTTGAACTGCTGCTTTAGATTTGTACAGACTTTTCATAAAAACAAAACAATTAAAATCTAAAACATATATAAACGATTGTTATTCATGAAATACTACATATTATTGAAAATTAATTGTCTCATGCTAATCACAGATTTTGTCCCTTAAGGTTTAAAGTGCTCTATTATCATTATATATAATTGTATTTTGTATAAATTATAAAATTTGCAGGTAATTGGGACTTTATAGTGTATACTTAAAGATCCATTTATCTATTTTATGAAGAATATACTGAGACTTTGTAATTTATACATAAAACTATAAAAATATTTAAAAAATTACGTTACTTTTTTTGTGTTTTGAAACTAATATTATGTAGGGACTTTAATCCTGGTGTTTAGTAAATATAATATTTAAAGAGGTGGTATTGAGTGGGAGTTAGTGTTGCGATAATAAAGCCAGCCGATGATGGTTGTAATTTGAACTGCAGTTATTGTTATGTGTCTGGAAATCCTCAAAAAATAAATTATATGTCTATTGATACAGCTAAAAAAATAGTTTTATCCCTGATGTCACAACAAGATGTTGATGAGGTTGAGTTTTTGTGGCATGGTGGTGAACCGTTGTTAGCAACTCGTGCTTTTTATGAGGAAATATTTTTATACCAAAGAAAAATTGCCGATAAAAATCGTAAGAAGTATCACAATTCTTTTCAAACGAATATGACTTTAATGGATTATGATTGGATTAAGTTTTTTAGTGATAACAATATAGTAATTAGTACAAGTTTAGATGGACCAGAAAATCTTCACAATATTAATCGTCGTAAGAGTAATGGGGAGGGTTCGTATAAAGATGTTGTTGATAAAATTAAGTTAGTACAGAGTTATGGTTTGAAGGTAAATACTTTAACTGTTGTTTCTAAAACAAATATGTGCTATCCAATTGAAATAGCTGAAAATCTTAAAACCTTAAAGATTAACCATGTGGGTTTTATCCCTTGTTTTAAATTAAATGGTTGTGGAAATATCGATTATCCTTCATTAGAGCCTGGAGATTTTGCCGAATTTTTAATACCACTTTTTGAATGGTATTTGAATAATGATAGTGCTTTTGAAATAAGAGAGTTCGAACAGTTATTTAGTGGTATAATAAATAGACCTCAGGATATATGTTGTTTTACAGGACATTGTAACAAATTTTTATGTTTTAACTCCTTTGGTGATGCTTATGCTTGTGATACAAGCCCACAAAGCGAAGCATATTGTTATGGTAATATAAACAATAAAACTTTAAGTGAGATGCTGAATTCAAAAGCTTATAGAGATTTGAGTGAAGATTTATCGACAGAACATGTATCATGTAAAGAATGTGATTTCTATAAATATTGTAACAATGGATGTTACAATATGCGAAAAAATGGAAAATACTATTTTTGTGAAGATAGAAAAAAATTATATGACTATATGTTAACGCTAATGCGAGAATTTATTTTAAAGTATAGGAGTGATTTTGATGTTAACAACCAATGAAATTATAGCCATAAAGGATATTATTGATAATATTAACGAAGAGTCAGTTGCAGCTAAGCGAATAAAAAACACTTTTGATAAACTAGAAAATATAGATATAGTATATTTTAATACTCATAGAGATGTAGATTGGGGTAATGTACATACTCAACATAGTAAATATGAAGCATATAGTAGAGAATAGTTCTATATTTTATATTCTATCAACCCTCTAATCTGAACGATTGTGTTCGATAAAGGGTTGATTTTTTCGTTTTTTTACAACACTAGACCAAAAAAATATATTCAAAATACGAAACAAAAAGACAAAATATCTGAATAACGAACCATAGGTGTTTGATTGTAATTTATGAAAATCCGTATTATCTCTGAAATAATAGCCTCATACTCATTAGGTGTCTTGTCAGAAATCTTGCTCAGAGGTTTATTAAAATAAAGGCCAAAAAGACGATTTAAATATCTGCTTTATGCTTGTTGCTATTTTGAGCTGTAAACACAAAAAAAAGACAATCTTCGAAAGAAGGTTGTCTTTTTTTTATCCAATCCGAAGGAGTGGCATGTAATCACGCGTCAGCGTGTATGTAATTGCCGTAGGCGTATGTCATCAACTTGGTGTATATCCTCTTTCGGATTGATTACATACCTTTCTGAGAAAGGATTACATACATCACTTTGTGATGAGGACATTCCGTCTGCAACGGGTTACATACAAGGCTTTGCCTTGATTTTTTTGCTTTGAGTTGATATAATTCTGCCAGAGGTGATTATATGAAAGATAATCCTTTAATGAGATTTTCTGAACAGTTGGCTGTTGAAATTGAAAAGCTTTGCAAATCAATAGATAAAAAGGATAACTCAAATACAATTTTTCAAATTCGCAAATCTTCTTCGAGTGTATTTGCAAATATTACTGAAGCTCAATATCCTCAAAGTCTGCCGGATATGTTATCTAAATTTAAAATTGCAAGAAAAGAATGTGCTGAAACAGAATGTTGGCTCAAACTGTTATATTCAATAAATGCTATTGATGAAATAACATTTAAAAAATACAGAAATCTATGCGGAAGAATACAGAGAATGTTAACTTCGTCTTGCATTACCATTGAAAAGAAATTATAAATCTCTTGTTTAGAGCTTGGATTTTTTTTCATTTATGACGCTGACTTCATTACGGCTGTTAAGCCGTACTTCATTTTGTGTACATAAACGAACGAAGTTGCCTTCTGACAAACGGACTGACGTAACACTGCAGTTGTAATTAATTAATAATTATGCTACAATAATTATGATAAATTAAGAAGCTGACGGAGTTAATAATTATGCTTGGATATGCACTTTTTATTAATTTAACTATTGTAATCTGTGAATTATACACACTCGGACATATTAAGGATAAACTGAATATTTTAAAATATTACACCTATCTGCAAAATTTTCTGGCACTGATTGTAAGTGTTATTTTCTCTGCTGTTCTGATTGGGAGCATGATATCCGGAAGAGCAGTGCCTGAATATGTTAAAGGTCTGAGATATGCAGCAAGCTGTGGGTTGGTGGCAACAACGTTCATATTTATTGTATTTCTTGGTATGGGAAAGAAAATTGCAATTACAGAAGAGGATTTTCTTGCCGGATGCAGTCCTCGGCTTGCCAATTCTCTTTTGCATTATATCTGTCCGGCGCTGTCACTTATCAGTTTTCTGATATTCGAAAGAGAGATTTCTCTGTCAGACGGTATATGGACAAGTCTTGCTGCAATTCCTTCTTGCTTATATTGGATAGTCTATATTGTTCTTTCTGTGACCGGACTATGGAAAGAGCCCTATGATTTTGCATCACAGGAAGATAAGGGACGCTTGTGTTCATATTTACCGTTTTTTCTTATTCCGTTATCATTTATTGCATTTTCCTTTGTTTTATGGAATGTTAAGTAATTATGTTCACAGAGCTGTTCTGAAATAAGCTGCAAATCAAAAAAAACATCCCGTTCGTGTCAGTGAATGGGATGTTAGTTTTTTTACTCTTAGAAACGAAACTGCACGATACCTGTGTTAAGGTGTCAGGCAGTAGCTTTTTATCCGAAATAATCGGGAAGATAGGGAAGAACAAAATCCTTTGCTTTATCAAAGCATATACGTGCTTTTTTGAATATTGTAACAATTGACCAGGCATGGGGTGAAATAAGACCGTCCCCCTTGAACTGTTCATAAGTAACACCGTGTTCGTCAAGCTCTTTCATAAAATCAAATGCTTCATATCTTAATTTATCCATAGCAGACCAGCAGACAAAGACAGGGGGGAAGTCCTTTGAAACAGGCGGAGAAGCATATTTTCCTTCTTCACTGTCGAACCACTTGCTAAGATTTTCTCTTCTTACTCCTAAAAATGAGCTTACCATCATTTTTATATCGGGGAAGGTTGACTGTTCTTTTTCTTCGTCAACAAGTCTCTTAAGGTTATAACAGCCGGAATGGGCAACCATAGCTCTGATTCTGAACTCGTTACGGTGTCTGAATTCTATTCCTGCTTTTTCTGCAAGTGATGGATCAGCTGCTACAGCGGCAAGATATGTAATAAAATAACCGCCGGCGCTTTCACCTGAAATAACAATGTTATCGGTGTCTATACCGTATTCCTCGGCGTGGTCAAAGAGAAAGTCGACTGCACTGAAAACCTCTTTGAGCTGAGTGGGGAAAACCTTGGTAGGAGCATATGTATAACTGATTGACGCAGTTATAAAGCCGAGATTAGCCCAGTTGGCAATATACATATTTCTCATTTCTGTAATGCCTGAAATCCAGCCACCGCCGTGAACGTAAATAAAAAGGGGCTTCTTTTCATTTTTTATCCCCCTGGGATAATAAAGATTTATATAGTTTTGTTTCTCTTTTCCGTAAGAAATTTTTCCTTCATAAGTGAGTCCGTCGGGTGCAGGGCGGTATGTGATGCCGTAAGCCAGAGCCTCTGTAAAGTTGTACCAGTACTGTCCTATCATTCCTCGGTTATATACTTTTTTATCCACAATAATCTCCCTTTCTCTTTAACATAGAAATATTATATCATTTTTTAACGCTTCAATCAAGTGAATTGTCAGCTGTAATCAGAAAGACCGAACATATTACCTTATCAGCATATGAACGGTCTTTTATTAATTAATCTTCGTTTCGGATAATTTTCATCATAAGATCCTGAGCTTCTGCAGCTTCAGGTGTGGGGAAGAGGGGATAAGGATGGTCAAGTCCTTCTCTGACAATATAGGTGTGCTCAATTCCCTGTTCATTAAGTATTTTTGAGAATTTATCAATATCGGGATAGAGCATATCTCTTGTGCCTATCATAAGAGTGATGTAACCGAGGTTTTCAAAGGTGCCGTAAATGGGACTTACCATAGGGTCGTGAACATCACGGTTACCTGCCCAGCGCACACCTAAATCCTTGGCACCGTATACGTCAAGCATAGGATCAATCGGCTCATAATTTACAATCTCTTCATTCTCCATTGATACGTCCATCCAGGGAGCAATAAGGATAAGATCGTCGGGCTGAAGCACTTCGGGATGCTCGTCACGGATAAGCTGTGCAAGAACCAGTGACATTGCACCGCCTGAGGAGTCACCTATGAAAATTATTCTTTCAAGACCTTCTCTTTCAATAACCTCAAGATACAGACTCATCATAGCCTTGTAGGATTCATCACAGGTGTAGTTAGGAGTTTTGAGGTAAAGAGGCATAATTACGGGAGTATCTGTTTCACCGGAAAGGTTGTTTATAATTTTCCAATGATACTTAAGAGGCTCATTGAGATATGCACCGCCGGGAATGTACATAATAAGAGTATCGGTATATGTTTCTTCGTTGAAGGTGAAAACCTGCATTTCGTGCTTGTGCTCAGAGTAATAGGGGATATCCATAGTTACACCGTCAGGCTTTATGTAATCTCTGAGATTTTCAACGGAGCGGATTCTCAGATTTTCTTCGTATTTTTCTCCTTCTTCATAGATAGAGTCACGGTCAATTATAACCATATACAATTCGGCAAGCGAAGCCATAATTGAACGGTGATAGCCTAAATGTGATACGGCAAAAAGCAGACCGAATACCGTAGTAGCAATACATAATAATGAAATTATTGCTTTTTTACTTTTCTTCATAAATATCCACCTCGGAAATGTTTTCTTCTATGTGTCAAATGATAGACAACAAATTTTAACAAATATAAAACAAATTGTAATTTAGCGGTTAAATTGTAGTAAAAATAGACATAATTTATCATACGACACTGTTTATTTTGGTTTATTAAAGATAAAAACAACGGTTACTTTGAAATTAATATGTATTTTGCTCCTTCTTGCTGTTTTTTCGTGAACAGAAATAAAATCTGCAGAAAATCAGCTTGTAACAGATGAACTGTGAAAAAAGTGCAGAACAGATATTAACATACAATTAAAAATAATTACCGGAATAAAAAAACTGTGTTTTCCGGTTGTATTTTAACTCTTTTTATGGTAGAATGAGCATAGTTATAATGTGTGTTTCTGCCCTTTCTCAGAAACACAGCTTAACACATACATTATTTTTTTCACGGCAATTAATCAAACAGTTTACGGAGGTAGAAAACTATGAAAAAAATTCTGCAGATTGTATTGTCTCTTATTTTTTCCTTATGCCTTATATGCGGAACCGTTGCAACGGTATCTGCTGCTTCTGTAGGTAAGGTAAAGAAGCTGGAGGCTGTTACTGCTCCTACATCAGTTACTCTTACCTGGACTAAGCCTTCAGGCGCCAAGGGTTATAAGGTACAGCAGTACATAAAGAAGAAATGGAAGACAGTCAAAACAATCAATAAGGCTAAAACAACTACAGCCAAGATTACAGGACTCAAGTCAAAGAAAACCTATAAATTCCGTGTTGCTGCCAAGGGAAGCAAGGGCTATGGTGCTTATGTGACAATCACTGTCAAGACCGTTCCTCCTACAGTAGAAGGAGTCAAGGCTACTCCGAGTCTGCAGACCGCTTCAATAAAATGGACAAAGGCTGCCGGTGTAACGGGATACAAGGTTGAATATTCAACTGATAAAAAATTCTCAAAGAGTAAGACAAAGACTGCTACTGTAAAGAAGAGCTCTACTGTTAAGACAACTCTTAAAAAGCTTTCACCCAACAAGACCTATTACGTAAGAGTAAGAGCTTATACAAACCTCAACGGTACTGTTCATTACGGTGCATATTCCAAGTCTGTATCCTTCAAGACAGCATATAAGACTGCAGTAAGCGGTCTTAAGGTTAAGTCTGCTACTTATAACAGTGCAGCACTTGCATGGTCAAAGGCTTCGGGAGCAAGCGGATATCAGATTCAGTATTCAACTGATAAAAAGTTCTCTAAGAGCAAGACAAACTCCGTTACAGTAAAGAAGGAATCAAGTGTTAAGACAACTCTTAAGAAGCTCTCTGTCAACAAGACTTATTATGTAAGAATAAGAGCTTATAAAACTGTAAAGGATAAGTCATATTACGGCCCTTATTCAAAGGCTGTTTCCTTCAAGACAGCATACAATACTGCAGTAAGCAATCTTAAGGTTAAAGCTGCTTCTCATAACAGTGTTACACTTACATGGAAAAAGCTTTCTGATGTAAGCGGATATCAGATTGAAAGAAAATCCGGTAAAAAATGGGTAAGCGTGAAGTCAGTAAGTAAGTCAACTGCAAGCTACAAGATTACAAAGCTTAATGCGGTTACATCATATACCTTCCGTGTAAGAGCCTTCAACAAAATCAGCGGTAAGACTTATACCGGTCCCTGGAAGGAAATAAAGGCTGCAACAGGTATAGGCCCCGTAAATAAGCTTTCCTTCAGCTCACTAACTGCAACATCTGTAAAGCTTAAGTGGGAAGCTGCAGCCGGTGCAAAGGGCTATTATATAATGAACAACGGCTCAAAAATCAGCACCGTGTCAACTAACTCAGCTACTCTTAAAATCAAGGCAGGTACAGCTTATAAAATTACTGTAGTTGCTTATAACGGTTCAAAGACCGGAAAGGCTTCATCTGAAATTACATTTACTTCACCTTGCGCAAGTGTAAAAGGACTCAAGGTCACAAAGGCAAGCGATACATCTATTACCTATTCCTGGTCAAAGTCTGCAGGTGCAAAGAGCTATGAGGTTCAGTACCGTAAGAACGGCGGCTCATGGTCGTCGGTTGCTTCAACAACCTCAACAAGCTATACAATCAGCAAGCTTTCTCCTGCAACAACTTATGAGCTTCGTGTAAGAGCTCTCAGTAAAAACGGCTCTGAAACACAGCGTACGGATTATTGTTCTGCTGTTTCAGCAAGAACATACGGTCTTATCGCAGATATTACAGACGGCGCAAAGGTAAAGCTCAGCTGGGGTACTGTTCCCGGCGCAAAGAATTACAGCGTTCAGAGATGTGATACATCAACATACGGCTGGAAGACTGTAAAGACAACTACTTCAACATCCTACGAAGAAAAAATTCCTTCAGCAATCAATTACAGAGTTGTTGCAAAGGACTCCTCAGGCAAGACACTTTATACTGCAGAGAATCTTACTGTTAATGCTTCAGGTGTCAAGTTTGTAGTAGAAGGTAACAGAGTAACTGTTTCCTGGTCAAAGGTTTCCAAGGCAACAGGATATCAGGTACGCAGATCAACATCAGAATATTGGGTTGATACAGATCCCTTCGGTACCTCAACCTTCAAAACAGAGTATATGATTGCTCCCGGTCTTACACATAACTTCAAGGTTTATTCAATCCTTGCTTCCGGTGAAAAGGTTATCGGCAGTGTGAATATTGCTGCTCCTGCTATGGATGTATCAGATACCTCTGCCGAATCAAAGAATGCTCAGCTTCATTATCTTGCTGAAGCAATCAACAGATCCAAGTTTGATAATTCAAAGAACACAACAATTGATATTTCCGGTAAATCTGAAAACGAGATTACCTATATTTCACTTGGCGGTTCCGGTGCAACACTTATAAAGCTGTTCCTTATGGGTTCAGGCTATACAACAAAAAACGGTGAGCTTGTATGGGATACACCCGAGCGTATTGATAAATTTATCGAGTTTATGAATGAGGGAGACGACAGCTCAAGCGATATGGAGCGCAAAACAACAAGCTCACTCATGAGAACATATACCAAGAAAAAGAACAACACACTCGGTACGCTTATTGAGTCAAACGGAAGTCAGATTCCTCTTCCTATGGAGCAGGTATTTGAGCCTTCAGGCAGTGGCAAATATGTTGCTGAAATTTATAACGGTCTTGACTCCGAAGCTGTTGCAAAAGCCTTTGATGTAAAAACAACAAAGAAATCATACGGCTATAAGGTTGTAGTAACAATCAAGCAGGAGAGTAAGCCGGTATATCACAGCGGACTCCTTTCAGGTGTTGTTGACAATGTAGCTGCACTTTCAGAAGAGAGCGAAGCACTCAACGCAACTATTACTGTAGGTGACACAATTCTTGAAGCAGAGATTGACAATAACTGCCAGCTCAGAAATTATAAGATTTCATCACCCTATACAGCTGCGGCAGGTCTTTCAGCAGACGATGTACAGACTGAAGATGCCGGAATGATCAGCCTTTCATTCGTAACCAAATTCACAGGTCTTATTGAATACGAATATAAATTCACAAGAAGCTAATAATTAAAAAGATGCGTATTCAGGGGACGACTGTTCTTCCCCTGAATATGTTAAGGAAGAATAATTATGAATCAGAAAAAGCTTATACAAATTGCTGCAATTTTACTTATAGGTGTGTGGACTTTATGTCTGAGCACTGTAGTATCTGTAACCTTCGGACGCAAGCTGATTGAACAGAATACAACAGCTGCTACCGTACCTACAACTCAGTACATTGAAACCACTACTCAGGCTCCGACTACAACAGAGGCTCCGTCAACAACAAAGCTTCCCGTGGGCGGAAATATTGTTACGAGTGCAGTGGTTGTTGAAGATCCTGACTGGCTCAGAGAAGAAGAGGAATCCAAAAAGGTGTCTGCAGTTATTGAAGAGGTAAACAAGCAGAATACCACAACTACCAAGGAAACTACTACGGCACCGAAAGCCCCCAGCGGAAAGAGTGAAATAATCCGTACTTATGTTGACGGCGTAAATAAGCTTAAGAATTCTAGTGATTTTTCGGCTTATAAAGATGATAAGCTCAATATTACTATTGACAGTATGACCGGCGGCTCTGTGGTACAGGGTCTTGCAGATACCATTATTGCGCAGAATCAGAAGGCTCCCGTTACATATAACTTTGTCGGTGGTACGGATGCTTCAACGGGTCTTACACCGAATCAGGCTATTGCACCTCTTGGTATCAGTGCTTCCGTTGATGAAGCTGCTGTGGCTTCGGCGACATCTGCTCCTACAAATGACGGCGGATTTACAATTTCTATTGAACTTGTTTCTGAGGATCAGACAATGACTTCTCCCGCAATCAATCACTCGACTATGGTTGAGGTTGTTGATGTAGGTCCCCTTATCCCTGCAGGTGCAACGGTCAACTTTGTTAATATGACCTATACAAATACCAAGATTGATGCAGTTTTTGACAAAGAGGGAAGAATAACCTCGATGAAACATTATCTTAATGTTGACAGAGCAGAGGCAAGCGCAAGATATACTCTTATTCCTATTGAGCTTACTCTGCACGGTGAATTCACCAGTGACTATACTTTCAGCTATTAAATTAATTATTCTTGTTGACTTTAAGAATAAATGGTGTTATAATCTAAAGGAAATAATAACATTGGAGGAATAACGATGGAAACCTTTAAGAAAATAGTTAAAATAGTTGCAATCATTGCAGCAATCGCAGCAGTAATTGCCGGTGTATATGTAGCAGTTACAAAGATTATCGAAAAGAAAAGAGAAAAGACAGCTGACAACAGAGTAAACTTCGTATCATGCTCAGATTTAGACGGTGACTACGATTTCATTTCTGAAACAGTTGCATAATAAAAATTACGGCGGACACCTGAGTGTCCGCTTTTTTTATGATAAAAAATTTTAAAAAATCAGAAATAATATTGTTATTGTATAGAAAAAAATGTTTTTATATGATATAATCATAAAGTTATACGAGGACAGCACAGTCCTTGTAATATGAAGAAAAAAAGGAGGTAGGTTTTTTGGCTAATACTTTAATCAAAAACCTGAAATCAAAGGCTTCAGACGTCAAGCTTTATTGGAACATTCCGATGCCCGGACGTTATATGCCTTTCAAAGAAATTGCAGCCTATGCAGGCGGCGGTATCGGTGCATATTTTATTATTGTAATGGGTTCAAACCTTATAGTAAATGCCCAGAATATGATTGTCGGCGGTGCTATCGGTATTTCTCCGACACATATGTATCTTCTTTATCTTATAGCTACTTTTGTCAATATTCCTCTTACTGCTTTAAGAGCATCAATGATTGACAATGCCAGAAATAAGGCAGGTAAATACAGACCTTATATCCTTTCTATGGGTATACCGACTGTAGCTATTGTTCTTTCTTATGTCTGGTTCCCTTATGATAAGCTCTATGATATTTTCTCAATGCAGCTTTTCGGTTATGAAGGCGGATATGTTGCAAAATGTGCAGTTGTTCTTATTTTCAATCTGCTCCTGCAGTTCTTCTTCAACTTCTTCAACGATGCATATACGAACCTCATTCACGTTCTTTCTCCCAACACTCAGGAAAGAACTGACGTTCTTGCAATCAAGAGTGTTGTTTACTCTCTTGCTCCCTCAATCGTTAATGCTGTTATTCCTGCTGTTGCAAAGTATGTTGCCAATGACAACCTTTACGATATCAGAGTTTACAGAGTATCATATCCCGTATTTGCAATCTTCGGTTTAATACTTATCGTATTCGTATTCGGATTTACCAAGGAAAAAATCGTTCAGGCTAAAACCCGTGTTGCTCAGGTAAGATTTGTTGATGCATTCAAGTCTGTTGCCAAGAACAAGTATTTCTGGATAATTGCTCTTGCCGGTTGGCTTGGCTTCCTTGAAAGTGCATACGGTAACATCCTTGCATGGTCATACAACTATGGCCATACAACCGACGGCGGTACATATTCACTCATTACTCTTCTTGTAGGTAATGCTTCTCTCTGGGGTATGCTTCTTGCTCCCTTCTGTATCCGTGCTTTCGGTAAAAAGAAGGTGCTTATAGGTGTTAATCTTATGAACGTTGCCTGTATCTTCTCTATGGGTCTCAGAAAAGAAAGCATCCTCTGGATCACAGTATGTGTATATATTAACTATCTCTTCGGCGCTTTCGAGCAGATTACAACTCCCGCTATTCAGGCAGATATCAGAGACTATCACCAGTATAAAACCGGTGAAAGAGTTGACGGTATGTTTGCAACTGTTACAACTATCGGTAATGTAGTTACTCTTATAACCTCAATGATTCTTCCTCTCGTTTACGAGAAGTACGGAATTTATGAAGGTAACGGCTACAGTGATTCTCCCTATGATATTCTTGACGTTACTACAGGTGAACCCGGTCTTCTTTATAAGGTTATGGGCGCACTTATTGTTATGGCAGGTATCGGTGCATTCCTTAATGTTGTGCCTTACTTCTTCTATGACCTTAAGGAGACTCAGCAGAAGGGTATCGTACGTGTGCTTAAGGTACGTGCAATGTTTGAGGACTACGGTAACGGTGTAACCAATAACAGAACTCTTGTTGAGGCTATTGATATTATCAGAGAAGCAAGAGAGCTTGCAAAGAAGGAAACTGTAACAAGCTTCTCCTCTTCAAGAAAAGAAAAGAAGGCTCAGAAGAAGCTTAACGAAGAAATTCAGATTGCTAAATTCGTTTGTGAAGAGCTTGAGAAGTTCGAAAACGGTATTTACAAGATTAAGCACGATGTATGCTATAACATCTATAAAGCAGGACTTACAGGTCTTTACAATATGAATAAGGAAGATATCTTAGCTGAAATTCAGACTGCAAAGGCTATGCCTAAGAATACAGCTGAAGAAAAAGAGCTTCGTAAGTTCAGCCTTGAAATGGCTCGTAACAAGCTTTCTGCACGTAAGGCAATTGATAAGTATTACAAGACCTCTGAATCCTTCATCCGTCCCAAGTACGATGTTCTTGACGAGCTCTTCAACCGTGAAGACGAAATCGAAGCACTTCAGAAGCAGCTTTATATTGACCGTGAAGAGGCAAAGAAAGCCAAGGATTCCTTCAGACTTAAGGAAATCAGCGACAAGATTAAGGCTCTTAAAACTGAAAAGAAGGATGTCGAAAAGGCAGTTAAGGCTGAAATGGATAAGCAGGCATACTTTATGCGTGCCGCTAAGCTTTATGTTGAAGCTGAGCGTATTGTAAACGAAAGAGAAAACTATCAGCATTTCGATGAGCTTGCAGCTAAGTATGACGAAGCAAAGGCTAAGGAAGAAGCTGATATGAAGGCTGCTTTCGAAGAGCAGAAGAGACTCGAAGCTGAAAAAGCAGAGAAGACCCGTCAGCTCAAGGAAGAAAAGGCAGCAGCAAAGCTTAACAAGAAAAACAAGTAAGAATAAAATTCAACCGCTGAGATTTTCTCGGCGGTTGTTTTATTTGCATAATAGCTTTATAAAATGATTTGTCAAACTAAGTGCAACACTTTTTGATAGAATCCTCAAATAAATCCAAAGGTTTTTGGTAATTTAAAACTTTCTTGGGCCTGGCGTTAATTAACGCCAGGTTCTTTTTTAGTGTAGCAGGACTAACTCTTGAAAGATTTCTACCTTTAGGATAAAACTCTCTCAAAAGACCATTGAGATTTTCATTTGTACCTTTTTGCCAAGCACAATAAGGGTCAGCAAAATAAACATCACAATTAAGTGCTTCTTCTACTTTTTGCCAACCTGCAAATTCAGTTCCTCTGTCGCAGGTTATTGATTTTACTGCTTCATCAGGAAACTCTGATAAAGCTGCTATTATTGCTTTTGTCATTTCTTCAGCTGTTTTGTTAGGCATTTTTATTGCTATGTAATATCGTGTTTTTCGTTCTGCTAATGTTGCAAAACAAGCCTTTGATTTTCCTCTACCTGATACGACTGTATCTGCTTCCCAATATCCGAATTCTTGCCTTTTGTATACGCTTTTATTTCTTTTTCTTATTGATTTGCCTAAATTAAACTTACCTCTTGTTTCCTTTTTGCCTCGGCTCTTTCCTTTTCTACGAAGCACTTTAAGGTTAACATCAATATATTTTTCATATATCCAACGGTATATTGTCCTCATTGAAGGCATAGCTAATTCGCAAGGTGTATTCGCTATTTGTTCCGGCGACCAAGTGAGTAACAGTTTTTCTTTAATATATTCCAGCTTGATCGGATCCTGAAACATACCTCTATGGCAATATGACCTTCTTAATAAATATTTCTTTTGAGCTGTGTGGGGATAATAGGCAGGTTTTACATTCATGTATGTTTTGTTTCTATTTATTTCTCTTGATATTGTGCTGACATTTCTTCCTAACAGTTCTGCTATTTTTCGATAACTGTACCCTTTGTTGTAATATTCCCGTAGACAACAGCGTTCTTCTATGGTAAGATGTGTGTAACTCATATAAATCCTCCTTGGTTTTTGTTTTGTCGCGATTACATTATACCACGGATTTATATGAGTTGCTTTATTTTGTTAAACTGTTGCACTTGATAGTATAATTCATCTATAAAAGAAAATGAGATGCCTAAGGCATCTCATCATTTCTTTTTAGCTGTAACAGCAGGTATAATAATTGCTTTCTTTTCACCCGCTTTTTCCATTTCTTCAAGAAGAAGCTTTTTCATAGCTGAGCGGACAATTTTATAATCGGGACGTTTTATCAGATTGGTAGTCTGATTAGGATCGTTTACAATATCATAAAGATAATCTTCCATGTAAACAGGTGAGCTTTCCATTGTCATACCGCTTGCAGGTGAGGGTACGGCAACGGAATATGCATATTCTCTTGTGCGTATCATTCTTGCACATTGACTTTCACTTATCTGAACATAAACTGCCTGTCTTCTTTTTTCACTTCTGAGATCAATACCTCTGAAATGCTCGGGAACCTTTATATCTGCAGCAGAAAGAATCGTTGCAGGAAGGTCGAGAAGACTTACGAGTCTTTCATCAATAAGACCGCCTCTGAAAGCGCCGCCTCTGATTACAAGAGGAATATGTATACTGCTGTCATGGCAGGAACGCTTGTACTCACTGTTTCTTGTTTTGAAATGGCAGCCGTGGTCACTTGTGAAGACTATTATCGTATCTTCGTAAATACCCTTTTCCTTAAGCTTATTAACCAATACGCTCAGATTAAAGTCGATACGGTTAATTGCCGAGAGATAGTCGGGATATTCTTTTTTATAATTGCCCTTTAAGAAGGTCAGATCCTCGGGAAGAGGATAGTTTTTGAAATAAGGTATTGTAGGCTTATAGCCTTCGAAATGCTTGTGATTATTCTGATGATGAGGCTCAAGCTGAGAGATAAACATAAAGAAGGGCTTGTCGGAGCTGTAGTTATCAATATATTCTATTGCAAAATCATTGATACAGTCAGCACGGTAGCCCTTGAAATCAATTCTTTCACCCTCTTCATCAAAGATATATCCGTCATAGCCGTGAGAGGTGAATTCAAGAACGTCGGAACCTCTGAAATAGCTGTATCCGCCGAGTTTTTCTTTAGGGATAGCAGACTTTTCCAAACGGTTGTCTTTATCGGAAGCAAGATGCCATTTGCCGATATATGCCGTTTCATAGCCTGCTTCGGAAAAGAAGGAGGCAAGGGGAGTGATATTCTCCGGAAGAGCAACACCGTTTTTGAAGCAGCCTGTTTCTGTTGCGTAGACACCTGACTGAAGACACGCTCTTGCAGGACCGCATACGGGCTGACAGGTAAAGCAGTTGCTGAAGGTAATACCGTCATTTGCGATTTCTGTAAGGTTAGGCATTATCTCACTGTTGAAGGTATCATATCTTTGCTGATCAGTGAAGTAAAAGATAATATTTTTTCTTTTGCCGCTGTTTTTATAAGAGAAGATATCACGGCTTTCTTCTGCAGACTCTTCTTTTTCAGGCAAGATCTGCTGAGAGAAAATATCATTTTCACCGAATACAGACTGAATCTCTGTCTGTTCTGCTGTTTTTTCGGGAATAAAGACTTCTTTCTTTATTCCGTCCTCTGTGTAATTTTTTTCGGGCGGTGCAATAATTTCTTTTTTTACTGCACCTTCACCCTTATCTTCTTTTACTTTAACTTTAATATTAAGAGCCACTTGAAAAACCACCGTCTATAATAATTGATGTGCCTGTAATAAAATCGGCAAGATGTGAGGAGAGGAAAAGGACTGCGCCTGCAATATCGTCGGGATTTGCAAGACGGCGCATGGGTGTTCTCATTGTCATATAGCCCATCCATCTTTCATCTGCAACATTTTCTGCAATAAGAGGAGTATCTACGAAGCCGGGACATACGGCATTTATCTGAATACCGAATCTTGCCCACTCACAAGCAAGGGATTTTGTCATCTGCAGAACACCGCCCTTACTTGCACTGTAAGCTACTGCAGAGGGGATACCAATAATACCGCCGAGAGAGCACATATTTATAATTTTACCCTTTTTCTGCGGAACAAAGAATTCATTTGTCATAGTCTGAGCCATAAAGAACTGACCTGAAAGGTTGATGTCTATAACTCTGCTCCAGTCCTCTTCTTTTTCATAAATGCTGTAAGCAGAATGAGATATGCCGGCGTTGTTGACAAGAATATCAAGTGTTCCGGTGTTTTTCTTTATGATGTCAGGGAGCTTTCTGATATCATCTTTGTTTGTGATATCACATACTGCAGTAATGATTTTGTCACCGAAGTCCTTGCGGAGCTCTTCGGCTGCCAATGAAAGTCCCTCTGCATTACGGTCGGTCATATAAACCGTAGCACCGTTCTGTAAAAATGCCTTAGTGCTTTCAAGACCGATACCGCTTGCAGCACCGGTGATAAGAACAGATTTTCCTTTAAAATTAAATGAATATTCCATATGCCTTCTCCGATATTATTTTCTTTCCTATACATTATATAACTATAAGAAAAAAATATCAATAACAAAAAGGGAAAATTTGAACTAAATGTTAATCATCTGGTCATATAAAATTAATACATTTTGGTTATTTTAATATAGTCAAAAACTTATATAATGATAATATAATTTTTACTGTGAGGTATAAAAAGATGAAAAGAGTCGTAACAATTCAGGACATTTCCTGTATCGGTAAGTGTTCTCTTACTGTAGCACTTCCTATTATTTCAGCTATGGGTGTTGAAACTGCTATCGTTCCTACTGCAGTGCTTTCAACTCATACAATGTTCCAGGGCTTTACCGTAAAAGATCTTACGGATCAGATCAATCCGATTTCCGATCACTGGAAAAAAGAAAATTTTGCTTTCGATGCAATATATACGGGTTACCTCGGCTCCTTTGAGCAGATTGACCTTATGAAGGATTTCTTTGACAGATATAAGACAGAGGATAATATCATCTTCGTTGATCCTGCTATGGCAGATAACGGAAAGCTTTATCCTGCCTTTGATGAGGCTTTTGCCAAGTATATGGCAACTCTCTGTGCTAAGGCTGATATTATCGTTCCCAATATTACTGAGGCTTCCTTTATGACCGGTATTGAATATAAGGCAGAATATGATGAAGAGTATGCAAAGACTATGCTTAAGGCTCTCTCTGACCTTGGTGCAAAAATTTCAATTCTTACAGGTGTAAGCTTTGAAGAGGGTAAAACCGGTGTTATGGGTTACGATAAGAAGAATGATGAATTCTATTATTACTCTCATAAAAAGCACGGACGTTCCTATCACGGTACGGGAGATATTTTCTCAAGTACATGCGTTGGTGCAATAATGAACGGCTTTACCTGGAAGGAAGCAGTGCAGATTGCTGCTGATTATACAAGTGAGTGTATCAGAATCACTGCTGAAGAGCCCGGCTCAATTGAGTACGGTGTAAACTTTGAAAGTGTAATTCCTCAGCTTGTAAAAAGATTAGGTAAATAAATAAAGATAAATTAAACGGGACTGTGCTTTGCAGTCCCGTTAGCTTATCAAAAAAATATTTTCGACAAGCTGTCAGACAGCCGAGAAAGCTACAAGAACAACAATGCAAAAGCCGGACGAAAATTGATGTTTCGTCCGGCTTTTATAGTTTACTATGACTTATATTTTATTTTGAAACCTCAAAGCTGCCTTCAAGAGCCTTGCCTAACTTTGTGTAGGGGCTTACAGGTCTTATTCTTACGGTGTACTGACCGTTTTCAAGTGTGCCGAGATTTACGGTTGTACCGTCATCAACTGCAGTTACATATCCTGAAAGCTCAGAGGAAGCAAAGACAGCATCACCGTTGCTGTTGCGTACAGTTACATTGTAGCTTACTGCATCAAAGCGGCCCTTTGCATCGGGGAAGGAAATAACTGTTTCACCGTTTTCGTTGGTAGCTGTGTTGATTTCTGCATTTTCGGGGAATGCGGGCTTTGTATCAAGAGACCACATATTGCCCCAGGTGTAAAGGTGGTTATTTGAATCGTGAACACCCTTAAGGTAAATGTCACAGCCTTCGAAGAATACATCGTTATGTGCATCGAAAATCTGAAGTCTTATATTACCCTCTGCATCAACCTCAACAATACTGTAGGAAGAAGAGGGAATAGTTGAGCTTGCACCGCCTGTGAGGTAATTTACGTTACCGATAAGACCTGTGATTCCGCCTGTGCCGATAGCTGTAAACTTACCCTGCCAGATTGAACGGGGATCGTTGGGTGCATAGTGTGAGTGACCTGAGAAATTCACAACCTGCTTATACTTGCTGAGAATAAGTCTTATTTCGGGACTGCTCCAGTTGATGCTTCCGTAAACGGAAAGGGTGGGATGGGGATGCTGATAAACGAAGATAGGCTTGTCACCCGTATCAGCTACAGCAATATCAAGCTGTTCTTTAAGCCATGTACCCTTGTCACCGAAGCTTTCATTTTTATCTGCATAGGAAATACCGATAAAATGATATCCGTTTATTACGGTATGAGTATCATATTCTTCGTTTACATACTTTGCGTAGTTTACAAGAGCATCAACACCTTCGGTTTCTCTCTCTTCAATAAACTCATGGTTGCCCATACATGCAAGAAGCTCTGTGCCTTCTCTGAGAGATTCGGAAACTATCTTTTCAAAGCTCTGATATTCAATCTCTCTGCCCCATTCGGTCATATCACCGCAGACCATAACAGCATCAAGAGCGTTGTAGGTTTCACTGTTTTCACTGTAATCATAGCACTGAGTGAAAAGCTCTCTGAATTCTTTTGCTTCTCTTTGATTGTCGTCACCGTCAAGATGTACGTCACTGCATACGGCAAATCTTAAAACGGGAGTGAAATCTTCGGGAACAGCGGGCGGCTCCTCGTTGATACCTCCGCGGAAAGAAAATACCGCGAAGAAAATTGTAAAAACTGCAGTAAGAAATTTTGCAAGAGCATTTGCTCCGAGCACTTTAGAAATCATTTTAATATCCTCCTTGTATTCTTAACCCTTTCGGGTAATGATTTTTTCCTTTGCCGCCTGAAACCTTAATACCGCCGAGGGTACATCCGTCAACGGTAACAACTGCCCAGCCGTTTTCACAGCTGACAGATATTTCCTCACCGTGAAGATATTTTTTTACCTCTTCACTGTCAGGCGAAAGATTGATTTTTCGTATGAATTTATCACCCATAGCCATAAAGAACTGGTGATGCGGCTGAATGTAATTCTTTTTGATTTCACCTATTGTAACACCGCAGGAAAAGGCTGTACCCTTTTTTACGGTAAAGTCAGGGGTAAAATAAACGGGATTTCCGTTATAAAGTGTTACCTTTTCTCTGTCGTAGCAGGTGAGTGTACTGTCAAGAAAATCAAAAACTGCTTTATCAACCTTTACTGCTTCTTTTTTCTGAGGCAGACTTTTGTTTTTTATATATGTATTGTGAAGCACAGCCATAAACTGACCTTCACCTCTGCTTATATGAGGGTAGAATCTTCGTGTGAAGCTTATATTTTCACATCGGCAGCCTTCAAAGTATATTCCGTCAGCAGTAGCCTCTTCGACTTCTTTTTTTACTCTTACAAGCTCAAAATCGGGATGAGAGGAGAGGAAAGAATCTATAAGCATTTCGTTTTCTTCAAGTGAAAAAGTACATGTAGCATAGATTATATAACCGCCGTCCTTCAGAGCTCTTACGGCATTATCAAGAATTTCCTTTTGTCTTAAGGCGCATTTTCTTACGTTATCCTCGCTCCATTCGGTAACGGCAATTTCTTCCTTGCGGAACATACCTTCACCTGAGCAGGGCGCATCAACGGTAATAAGATCGAAGGTAGCGGGGAAAAGCTCTGCAATTCTCTTTGAATCAAGGCAGGTAGTAACCGTATTTTTAAGACCGAGTCTTTCTATGTTTCCCGTAAGGATTCTGCATCTTGAGGGGATAATTTCATTGGATACAAGAATACCCTTTTCACCGAGCTTGTTTTTTATCTGAGTGCTTTTTCCACCCGGTGCAGCGCACATATCAAGCACCGTCCAGTCAGGGTCAATATCGATACACTCAACCGGAGCCATGGCACCCGGCTCCTGAACGTAAATCATACCTGCGTGATGATAGGGATGATTACCGATTTTGTCATAGGTATAGTAAAATCCGTTTTCACAATAAGGTATCTTTTCCGAAGGGAAGGGGTTGATTTTTATAAAATCCTCAAGGCTTATTTTGTCCGTGTTGACGCGAAAGGCTTTTACGGGCTTTTCTTCGAGGGCTTTTTCGTATTTTATATAATTCTCACCGAGAAGTGCTTTCATTCTCAGCTTAAATTCTTCAGGCAGATTTATCATTTCTCTTCACCGTTTAAATTCATTTCTGCATAGAGCATACACATTCCTACTGCAGTAATTGCAGCTGTTTCTGTGCGTAGAATTCTCTTTCCTAATGATATTGACTTTCCGCCTATGGCAATAGCCTCTTCAATCTCTTTTTCTTCAAATCCACCCTCTGAGCCGATAATGATACCGACAGACGAGCCTTCTTTGATAAGAGAGAGAGCTTCCTTTGTTTCTGCCATACCTCTTTCGTTTTCATAGGGGACGAGAAGTACATCAAGGTCTTTTGCTTTTTCAAGAGCCTTGCTGTATGAAAGGACCTCACTGATAAGGGGAACAGAATTTCTTTTACTCTGCTTTGCGGCACTTTCACTTATTGCCTGCCATCTTGCAACCTTGCTTTTCTTTTTCTTTTCGTCAAGCTTTACAACGCAGCGGTTCATTTCTGTGGGTATTATTTCATGGACACCGAGCTCAACAGCCTTCTGGATAATAAGCTCCATTTTGTCGCCCTTGGGAAGACCCTGAAAAAGATATATTTTAACAGGTAAGTCCGTATTCTGATAATCCTCTTCGGTTATTTCAGCAATAACACAGTCATCTTCAGCCTTCTGAAGAGTACAAAGACTGCTCCTGCCGTTACAGCTTACAAGAAAAGTATCACCGGTTTTCATTCTCAGAACATTTTTTATATGGTTACAGTCAGAGCCTGATATAATATAGCAGCTGCCCTGTCTGTCTGTCTCGTCTGCAAAGAAATTATACATCTGTTCACCGCCTTTGGGACATTATACCAAAAGCTGTAGAATTTTACAATCGTAAAAGGAAAAAACTTCAGAAAAATATCGCAGCTTTATTTGACAAAAAAACATATAAGTGGTATAATTTTCAAATAATTTGAATTAAAATGGAGATGAAAAAGTGGCAGAGTTCAGATGGATGAAAATAGATACAGCATCTATTATGTTTTCGAGCCTCAGCAGTAAAAAATGGGGCAGATCATTCAGAGCCGCAGTTGTATTAAAGGATGAAGATGTAAGACCTGATTTACTTGAAAGAGCAGTAGCCGATCTTGCTGTTTCATTCCCGAGTATGTATTCATTTTTAAGAAAAGGCTTTTTCTGGAATTATCTTGAGGCAGCAACCCTTCCTCCCGAAATCCGTGAGGAATATTCCCGTCAGCTTTTACCGATTACTATGCGTAATGACGGAAGACCTGATTTCAGAATTGTTTACTATAAGAGAAGAATCGGTATTGAAACGGCACATTATCTTGCTGACGGAACCGGTTTAGGTGTATTCTTTAATGCCCTTATAGAAAGATATGTTGAGCTTTGTGAAAATCCCGAAAGTGAATATAAGCCTGAAGAAGTAAAAAAAGAGAGTATTGCCAATTCTTATTTCGATTATTTTCAGAAGGGCGGAGAAAAGGCAGAGGATGAAAATCTTGATGCCTATCACCTTGAAGGTGAAATCATAAAGGGTTATCTTCAGCTGATTTTCACTATAATTCCCGTTGATCAGATAGTAGCAAAGGCAAAAGAGCTTTCTCTTACGGTAACGGAATACCTTGCGGTTGTGCTTATACTCGGAGCAATAAGAAATGCTTCTGCACCTATAGAAAAGCCTGTTGTAATTGCTGTACCCGTAAATCTCAGAAAGTTTTTTGAGTCAGAGACTGTAAGAAATTTTGTGGTACAGAGCAAAATTGTATTTTACCCCGAAGGAAAAACCGACTGGACCTTTGAAGAAATTGCCGACAGCATAAGAGGACAGCTTAAAGAGAGAAACACAAAGGAAAACCTTCAGAAAACCCTTAACCGTTTCGGCTCCCTTGCAAACAATCCGATAATCAAGCCGGTACCTAATTTTATCAAGGAGGCAGTTATACGCAAATCCCAGATGGAAACTCACGCAGGTTTTACTACGATTCTTACAAATGCAGGTGAATCGGAATTCAGTGATAATGTCAAGAAGAGGATAGAAAGAGTAGACGGCGTAAACGGTGATACAAGCGGTTACGGTCTTCTCAGTACCTGCTCGGCTCTTAGTAATAACGGACTTTTCAGTATGTGCTTCTCTGTTTGCGGTGAAGATACCTCCTGGGTAAAGCACTGTGTAAGAGTTCTTTCTGAAAGAGGTCTTGATATAAGAGTTGAAAGCACTGACGGAAACGGAGAGTATGACAGATGAGATGCAGAGAATGTAATATTGATGTAAGCGAAAATTACAAAAAATGTCCCCTTTGCGGCAGCGTCGTATATGACGACGAGCCGAGAATAAAGGGAATAAAGGCGGCTCCTTATCCCGATAATGTGCTGCCTGAGAATAAAGAAAATCCCCAAAAGCCAGATACAGCCTTCACAATTGAAAAGCTTAAGGCATATTTTAATCTGTAAAATAAAGAAAATCACTTTTTCAAATTACGGAAAAGTGATTTTTTATTTTCTCTTTGTCTTTACACTTTTATTTCTTTATGTTAAACTCATTATGTACTTTAATATCCGGAAGGAGAAAAAATATGAAAGCAAAAATTACTGTTGCCGGTGAAATGAAAATCGGTGAAATTGACAGAAGAATTTACGGATCTTTTATTGAGCATCTCGGCAGAGCTGTTTACGGCGGTATTTATGAGCCGGGACATCCCGAGGCTGATGAAGACGGCTTCCGTAAGGACGTTATCGGTATGATAAACGAGCTGGGTGTGCCTGTTGTGCGCTATCCCGGTGGCAATTTTGTTTCAGGCTATGACTGGGAGGACGGTGTAGGGCCCGTAGAAAAGCGTCCTGCAAGACTTGATCTCGCCTGGGGTGTTACTGAGCCCAACAAATTCGGCACAAACGAATTTATGAAATGGTGCAAAAAGGCCGGTACATCACCGATGATGGCAGTAAATCTCGGTACAAGAGGCCCCGATGCTGCAAGAGCATTGGTTGAATACTGCAATCATAAGGGCGGATCAAAGTATGCAGATATGAGAAAGGCTCACGGCTACAGCGATCCGTGGGGTGTAAAGCTCTGGTGTCTCGGTAATGAAATGGACGGTCCATGGCAGATGTGCGCCAAAACTGCAGTGGAATACGGCAGAACAGCCAACGAAGCTGCAAAGCTTATGAAGTGGGTTGACCCGTCAATTGAAACTGTTCTCTGCGGTTCTTCGAGCAGATATATGGATACCTTCGGTGAGTGGGAAAAAACTACTCTTGAGCTTTCTTACGATAATGTTGATTATGTATCTCTTCATCAGTATTACGATAACAGAAGAGGGGATACGGCTTCTTTTCTTGCAAAGAACCTCGATCTTGAAGATTTTATCTACAGCGTAATCTGTGTCTGTGACTTTGTTAAGGCTAAAAAGCGCAGCAAGAAAAAGATCAACCTTTCCTTTGACGAGTGGAATGTATGGTATCACTCCAACGGTGAATACGTAGAGAAATGGTCAACGGCACCCAATCAGCTTGAGGATATATATAACTTTGAGGATGCACTTGTTGTTGCCTGTATGCTCATTACTCTTATGCGTCACGCAGACAGAGTGAAGATTGCCTGCCTTGCACAGCTTGTAAACGTTATTGCTCCTATCTTTACCAAAACAGGCGGCGGTGCCTTCCGTCAGACCATTTTCTATCCCTTTATGGAAATGTCAAAGCACTGTACAGGTAATGCTCTGAAGCCTATTATCGAGTGCGGTAAGTATGACTGTAAGGAATTTACCGATGTACCCTTCCTTGAGGCAATTGCTTCTTACGACGAAGAAAAGCAGGAGGTTGCTGTTTTTGCCGTTAACCGTTCTCTTGACGATAAAATGGAGCTTGATATTTCTCTTCTCGACTTTGAAGGCTATAAGCCTGTTTCCTTTGATTCAATGGACGGCTACAATGTTCTTGATACCAACGATTTCGGAAATGAAAGAGTAAAGATGCATAGCAATGCTCTGCCCGTAGAAAACGGTAAGTATATCACTGCAGAGCTTCAGCCTCTTTCATTCAATGTTATCAGATTCAGAAAATTCTAAATAAGAACTAAGTGAAAACAGTTCTTGACTTATTTGTGAACATAAGCTATAATCGACTTGTATACAGGTATGTATAACAAAAATCGGAGGTTATATTTATGCAGAAAACAAAATCAGTTATTTCACTGCTTGTTGCAATTCTTCTTGTTTTTTCTGTAGCTACGGGAAGCATTGCTTCAGCAGCAGGTGACACACTCGCAACAACAGTACCCGCAACCGGACCGTCTGACGAAGGCTGGACAGAATACGAAGGCACTTATGATGACGGCTACAACGATGGCTACAACGATGGCTATAACGACGGTTATAACGACGGTTACAATGCCGGATTCAATGACGGTTATTATAATGGTTCTGAATCAGGTAATCAGAAATTTGATATTTTTGAATTCATTATGGATATCCGTTGGAGACTCGAATGGTTTATGGATGATGTAAAGGATTATATCATTGAAGCTCTTATGTTTGATTTCCCTGCACCTAATTTTGATGACGATTACCTTCCTGCTGAAAATCAGGCAGTTTTAGGTGAAGAATCTGCCGCACTCTGCGAAGAATTCAATGCTCTTATTGAAGATGCACATTTTGTAAAGGAAGAAACAACAGTTACCAAAACAGCCAATGTTGATATTGATGTAACTGATATTATGGGCGGTGAGCTTACAAAGAAGTTAATCGATCCTATTATCAAGGAGTATCTTGTGGAATCAACATCTACAGAAACATATTATGAAGGTGAATCAATCTGGAATCTTCAGGATATCACACTTTGTCCCGAAGGCCTTGTTTCAGCTAAGAAAACAGAGAATGCCGACGGTACAACTGACTATGAGTTTGTTCTCAAGGAAGAAGCCTCATACTTTGGCGGTAAGGAAGCTGAAAATGTAACAGTAGGCATCGAAAACAAGGGCGGAAATGAATCAATTTTAATCGACGGTATTTACCATGATTTATGTGCAGATACCCTTGATGTTCAGTGGTTTATTTATGATTTTGCTCCTCTTCAGATTACAGGTGCATCAATCAACTATCCCGGTGCAACCGTTAAGGCAACAACTGATGCTCAGGGCAGACTTACAGCACTTTCTGTTGATATGCCCGTCAAGGGTTCAGGTGAAGCAGCGGTAATTTTCATCCGCGGAAACATCGCTCTTGAAGGCTACAGAAATGAAGGCTATACTTTCGTATACGGAAGTTGAGGTGTAAATTATGAAAAAAATCAAGAAATTTCTTTGTCTCGCACTCACTGTTCTTACATTGTTATCAGTAGTTGCCGTATCGGCATCTGCCCATTCAAAATATGAGATTGATGCTTTTACTTATAGCTGGGTTTCCGGAAAAGGCGGCTGGGAAGTTGACGGTATTCGTAATGCATACGGTGGTTCTCTCGGAAGCAAAGTATGCAAAATTCCCGATTATTATAATGGCTCTCCCGTTATAGGTATTGCCAAATACGCTTTTGAGGATGTTTATGTCCGAAATCTTATCCTTTCCAACAATACTCAGTATATCGGTGACGGAGCTTTCTATCATAGCGAAATCACAAATATTTATTTACCTAAAACACTGACTTATATTTCTGCAAGTGCATTCTTCGGTACTAATTCATCATATATCAATGTAAGATATCAGGGAACAAAGGAGCAGTGGGAAGCACTTACAGGTAAATTCGTCTCCAGCAATCATTTATTCAGCGGAGGATTCCAGTGCGGCTATCCCGATGACTGTTATCATATTTCAACAAAGAGTCATGCAAAAGTAGAGCCTACCTGTATGGTTCCCGGTCGTGAGCAGGGCGTAACCTGTAACGATTGCGGACGTGAAATCGGCGGCTTTGCAGAGATTCCCACTATCCCTCATTACGCAAGTAAGCTTTACACCATAAAGAAATCTACCTGTACTGAAAGCGGCGAATACGAATTCCGCTGTGACCGTGACGAAAACTGTACCTACAGTGAACGCAGAGGCACAACCACTCCCCTCGGACACAACTTTGCAAGAAGAGACCCCGAATGCAGAAGAGGCTGCGGCTTTGTATGTAAGTGCCGTTGCCATAAGGAAGATTTCCTTTGGAAGATTATTCAGTTCTTCTATAAGCTGTTCAAGATTAAAGAACACTGTGAATGCGGATATTACAGAACTCACTGGGATGCATAACACAAAAACACGGCTGAAGAGAAATCTTCAGCCGTTTCTTCATAAACTAAAAGGTCTGTACCAAGCGGTGCAGACCTTTCTTTATGTACTTATTATACAGCGTTATATATCTTTGCCCAGCGGATATAGCTTTCTTCCGTATATGTTTTCGGCATCGTTCTTTTTATAACGGGAAGAATGGGAACACCCTTCATACCGTCAATGAATTTAGGAACAATAGGAGCAAGGAAGGGCATTGCTGCTACAACCTTTGCAAGGAAAGCTGGAGTAACACCGAGAGGCGCTCCGTCAACGACAGCAAACTTTTCTGCACTCAGAACATCGTGCTTCATAAGATAGGCAACATGGCTTCCGTTGATATGAATAAAGAAGTTTTTAAGAACATCAATAAGAACCATCCAGTGTGCCAGCTCCTGGTAATATTCATACTGATAGCTCCAGAGTCTTTCAGTGGTGTATTCAAGGTTTCCGGCCTTCATAACTGTATCGGCAAGAATTTTTCCTGCCTTCATACTCAGAATAATACCGCTGCCGTTAAGACGGATTGTCATACCTGCACTATCACCTACGGCTGCGTAGCCGTCTGC
>JAZRQQ010000083.1:0-13805 GCA_045649935.1 Acutalibacteraceae bacterium
CTTTCTTCCGGAAGCATACTTAACGGTGTAGTCAGTATCCTTTTTGAGTGCTTTACCCTTCGAATCCTTAACGGTAACTGAAGGCTTCTTAGCCTTGCCGTTATAGGTGTACTTTGTAGCTGAAAGCTTGATTGTCTTGGGGTAGTAAACGGTTGTAGTTGATTTAACATTGCCGCAAATGGTACACTTATTCACTACCTTGCCGTTCTTTGTAAGAGTTGCCTTTGTAGTAACATTCTTGTATGAATGTGATTTCTTTGCAATAGTCACCTGCTTAACTGTTACTGTACCGCAGACTGAGCATTTCTTACCGTCAGTAAGACCGGTATCAGTACATGTAGCAGCCTTACCCTTAACAGCTACTTCCTTATGACCAAGCTTTGCAATTGTCTGCTGTGCAACTGTTACCGTACCACAGACTGAGCACTTCTTACCGTCAGTAAGACCTGTAGCAGTACATGTAGCAGCCTTACCCTTAACAGCTACTTCTTTATGACCAAGCTTTGCAATTGTCTGCTGTGCAACGGTTACTGTACCGCAAACTGAACACTTCTTACCGTCTGTAAGACCTGTAGCAGTGCATGTAGCAGCCTTACCCTTAACAGCTACTTCTTTATGACCAAGCTTTGCTATTGTCTGCTGTGCAACTGTTACTGTACCGCAGACTGAACATTTCTTACCGTCTGTAAGACCTGTTGCTGTACATGTTGCTGCCTTACCCTTAACAGCTACTTCCTTGTGTCCTGTTTTAGCAGCTACGGTATTTGTAATTGCTGTATTACCTGCTGCATCGGATGACTTATGGTCACATCTTGAGCAGTCATAATATTCAATGTTACCGTCCTTGGTGCAGGTTGCAGCTACTGCAGCTACTGCTTTCATATCGTGACCGAGAGGATCCATTCTGTTTTGTAAAAATGCTTTGCCGTGGATTTGATTTTTGTTGCTGTCATAATATGTGGTGCAAATACGACAAACATACATTGTTTCTTTGTTGCCAGATGTTGTACAGGTTGCAGCCTTCTTTGCATATTCTTCATAATAGTGCAGAGTCTGTGTTGTTTTGTATCCGCAATAGCAGTCATAGCCTGCAGTATGTCCATGAGCTTCACTTGTTGCTTCTGCTTTGGTTACGAAGGTGCAAGCGTTATATGTAGCTTTTTCACCGCAGTATGCACATACAGTGAAATGTAAGGGTGTCTGACCGGGTACAAACAAACGTAAACAGCATTCATAACCGCGGGAATGACCACAGCTGGGATAGCTGATATTGATATTCTTTCCTTTATACTTGCTGTTGTTGATATAATCGTCATCATTTATAAACAAGCTGTAAGATGTATCCGAATTTGTTCCGTAAAAACTATTGGTACCGGAGGGTGCGATATCGCTCATTTTAGTTGAGCTTGACATTCCCTTTATGGCTATGTAATCGTCTACAGAGCTATAATTTGAAGCACTTACAGGAAGTCCATCCTCATACTTTGCATGAAGAGTTTTTATTGTAACAGTGGGATAGCCTGTGCTGATGCCTCTGAAATCAAGAGCTGCATTCTTTGACAAAATTTCTACACCACCGTCAAGAATAAGCTTTGAGCCTGATACATCTGAATCGAATCTGATGCCTATGCCGTAAGATGAACGGTTGTAAATATCTGCACCGTGAAGGGCAATGGTATCAAATTTATTTGCACGGATACCGCACACAGTTGCTACTCCGCTCTGTGACTCAAAATAGTTACCGTCGAGGCAGACACCAATGTCAATACCTTCATAGATATGTAAACTTGACCTTTCATCGTTTATGTAAAAAACGCTTGCCCCGTCTTTGATGGAGTTAAGAGTAATTCCGGAGCGGGTAGTACTGGAATTAATAACATGAAATTCAGTCGGAAAATAACTGCCAATATTGAAAACTGAAGTTGTTTTATCAGAATTAATAATAATCTCATGTCCGTTAAGGTCAAGAACGAAAGTACCGCTTGCATCTACGGGTAAGGACAAATCCTGTGAATCATTGGTAACAATAATATCACTTGTAAGCTTAAAATATGTTTTCGGATAAAGCTGATCAAGATACGAAGCTAAATTGCTATAACCGTTGACGCCGGTGGCGGCTGAAATTTCAATATTTGCTGTCGCCGCACTCGCATTCATACCCATAGCGGCAACAAGACCGATGAGTAAAACGAGAGTAAAGGTAAGGGTTAATAATTTCTTTTTCATTTTTTATCGTCTCCGTTTTAATTATTTGATTACGATAGTTTCGATAAGAGGCTTCGCATCTTCAAAGGTTCCGCCGTTTATCTGAATGTAAAGGCAGAAGTCGCCTTCAGCTGAAACGGGAGCAATAAGATATGCAAGACCGTCCTTTGCCTGCATAAATGCGTAGGTGTTTTCGCCGATTTTTACATCCTCAAAAGCCTTATCGGTGTAAGCATATTCCACTGACTTCTTCTGTGCCTCAAAGCCCTGTTCTTCACTGATATAAATTTTTGAGCCAGGAATTGTCTTATCGGCAAATTCAAGCATACCGGGTGCATATTCGCCCTTGTACTCCCAGTTACCTGCCTCTTTAACAGTGGCATAACCGTTAGCTGTAGGAATGGCCTCATCAACAGGTGCGGCAGTTGTGGTTTCTGTAGTAGATTCTGTTGTTGTGGGTTCTTCTTCTCCGCCACAGGCTGCAAGGGTAAAAAGCATCATAGCGGCAAGAATTACTGCAAGAATTTTCTTCATTTAAATCGTCTCCTTTTCTTAAAAAAAAAATTGATAGAATTACCCTACGATAAAATTATATAATTTTTTAAATACCTAAGTCACCCTACAAATGTAGGGTCTTTGCGTAAAAAAATACACCCTCGTTTTTGGCAACCTTGCACAAAAAATTATAAAATTACAAGCCTTCCGGTAATTTCCCTATCCAGATTCTGATGATTTGACATATATTCATCGAAAATTCCGAGACAAGAGGTTGCAACAACCACAGGCTTTGCATTCTCGGAAATCTCATCAAAAGAAATATTGAAAAAGTCCTCAAGATTATTGAAGTGGAACTGCTGAAGTCCTATTTTGTAAATCTTATCATCTTCAACAGGCTTACCCTTGAAATCAAACTTCAGAAATTCGTGAGTAGCTCTGTCATAAACAACTCTCATTCCGGATGAAAGCTGATAAAACTCATTGTGTATACCCTCCCATACCTCGTCACGCACCATATATTTTATCATGCGTTTGAACTGGGCACCCGTAACCTGCAGCATATACGAAGCATCATCATAAGGGAAGCATTCGCAAAGATCCGAGTAAAGCACAATGGGACCGAGCTCGGTGCTTCGCACACTGCCTGAACCGAGAAGCATAACATCAAGACCGAGACTCTCGCACATAATATCCGAAAGCAAGCCGCCCAATGCAGTTTCCTGATTACGGCTCGGATGAGTAAGCTGCTTTTTCATTCTCGTTATAAGTCTGCCGTATTTTTTATCTGTCTGTCCTTTATAGTGCCTGAGGATTTTTTCAAGCGCCTCGTCTCTGGGGCAATACTCGTTATTTATGGGAACGGCTCTCCATGTATAGCTGTCAATGCAGTTGTGATCCGTATCAACAACAATATCAAATCTGCCTATCTGGTCGGTGCCAGTACCGGCCTGAACAATAACAACATCATTGACAACGGCAGGCTCTTCAATAAAGGTGTGGGAATGACCGCCCACAATCACATCAACACCCCACGCAGGGTCAAGCTGTGCGGCAAGCTTCTTATCCTCTTCAAAGCCGATATGAGTCAGAAGCACCGTAAAGTCTATATCAATCTTATTGTATGCATTGCAGATTTTACCAATTTCCGCTGTTGCCTCATCTATATCAACAAAGGTACCGATAATTCCGTCATTTTTCGTCTGCGAAATAACCTCTTCCGTCAAAATACCGATAAAAAGAACCTTCATCCCGTCAATTTCAATGATGTGATGGGGCTTGAAAAGTCTTGCACCGTTTGTTTTAACATACAGATTTGCATTGATGATAGGAAACTTAGCACACTTTTCAATAAAAAGCATATGTGCAATTCCGTAATCTGTCTCATGGTTGCCGAGAGTTACAACATCGGGAGCGAGCATATTCATAATTTCTATGGTTGAAATGCCCTGAAATTCCGAATCAATTACTGAGCCTCTGAACATATCTCCGGCTATACAGTAAATTGTATTTTTCTCTTCTGCGCGGACCTTGCCGATATATCCCGAAAGCATAGACACACCGCCGACAAGGCTTTCGTCTACTTCTTCTGCAAGAAAATCACCATGCATATCATTTGAGTGAAGTATCGTCAGCTTTTTCAAATTTTTCTCCATTGTTCTTCTCCTTATTATTCTATATACAATTATTTTAAAGCTTTGATATATATAAAGTCACCCTACAAATGTAGGGTCTTTTCGTAAAAAATGGAGCACCTGTTTTTGGCAACCTTGCACAAAAAGAGGGTTAACATCAAAAAAAGAGAGGCGGAAATCCGCCTCTGACTGTCATTTTTTATTTTCGGGAATGATTATTCCTAATTCTCTTGCCTTAACTGCAAGCTCGGTGCGTGTGTGAAAACCTGTCTTTTCCATCAGCACCTGAACGTAATCTCTTACGGTGTACTGTGACATATTCAGCTTTTCGGCAATCTCGGCATTTGTGTCACCGTTTATAACCTCACGCAGTATATTTACCTCTCGCTCGGAAAGGTCTGTGCTTTTGATATAGCCGAATGAAACCGACGGAGTTTTATCGGGATAGATGCTTTCGCCTGCCATTGTTCTGTCCATAAGCGAGAGAATCGGCTCACGGCTCACCTCTTTGTACCAGAAGGAGTCTACACCGATCTGTCTTGCCCTCTCGAGATAGGAAACCTCAGGCATAGAGGTAACGACTATAATTTTTATCTCAGGATATTTCTGCTTTATTCTTTCCGCAGCATCGAGTCCGTTTGAATTAAGCTCGGTGCATACATCCATAAGTATAAGGTCGATATCAGATTTTTCACAGTAGATGTCAGCCATATCGGCATTTTTTATTGAGTGAACAAGAGTGTAGTTTTCGCTCATAGAAATAAATGCTTCGAAAAGCTGGCGGGGCATCGCCTGATCTTCAACAATCATTACATTATACATCAGTACACCTCCTTTACAGGTATTCTCAGCCGCAGAATAAACTGCGGACTAATATGTGTTTCCATTGTGCCGCCATCCTTTTCCACGCTCTGACGAAGAGAAGAAAGTCCTCCGCCCTCGGAAATCGGTCTGTCCGGCTTTTTACCGTCATTGGTATATTCGATAATGAAATAGCTGCCGCTGCCGTAAAGAGTAACAGTCAGCTCCCTTGCCTTAGCGTGATGAACGGCATTGGTAAGACACTCTCTCGCACCGCTCATAATAAAGCGAAGCAGTCGGTTATCCTTTGGTATCTGTCCCATTACATTGATGGTGATACCCATAAGCTTAGCCGCATCATAAAGCTCGTCCAGGTTACCGTCAGCAGAAATCTCCGCAAAGCCGCCGTCAAAGAGATACAGTGTACCGTTCCATATATCCGTAAGCTCTTTCTTCGTCATATCGGCTCCACCCGTTTCGATATATCTTCGGGTCACAAGCTGTGCCTTGCCGAGCATATCGTGAATTTTTACCTTTGCGGCAAGAATTTCTCTTTCACGGGTTATGTCCCAAACGGTTTCACCGTACTCCTGAAGACGCATATTGAGAGCTCGCTGTTCACTGTTGCGCTCCTTGATTTCAAGGTGAAGAGCAAACTGCTCTGTTATATCTGTTGCACGGATTTCGTGGATTTTTTCTCCGCCGATTTCACAGTTTATTCTCGTAAAGCTGATTGTTGAATCACCCATAACGGTTATAATAGGATTTTCTCCGTACTTTTCAACAGTATTTCCGGGCAATACCTCACCGTAGATAAGCCTTCTCCAGAATTCGTTACCGTCAAAAAGAGCCTCACCGGTAATAGCTCGGCAGAGATAATCCATACGGTGATTGATAAGAACAGGCTTACCCTTTTCGTTATGGTAGCAAAGGCCGGCAGGCAGTTTATCCATAGCCTCCTTGATTGAAGCGGGTGTGATTCTTTCCCTTTTCCACCGCAGGACAAAATAAAGCATAAGCACTGCTGCCGTCAAAAGAAGCAAAAGCAGAACGAGAAAAACAGGAGTGACTTTATCAAAGGCTTTGACGAATTCTTCATTTTTTACCGGAAGCTTACGGTATTCAAAGTTTGCACCTGCAGAAATGCTGAACACAACCGAAGTTAAAAATGTAAGTACGGCATTGAAGGTAAGATAGCGTTTCTTTGTTTCAAAAACAACGCCCATAATCATACAATATACATTTATAATAAGTATAACAAGATTAAGAAAAACAAGTGAATACTGCAGATATTCAGGAAAATTAAAGAAGCTCATTATTATTCACCACCCCTTCTGATTTTAAGAGTGATGTAGTGCATACTGCCTTCGGTTTCCTCACTGATTACGGCGCCAAGCTTTTCTGCTTCACAGTAAAAGTCTTTTACGCAGAAAAGAGATTTTTCTGTTTCGGCAGTTATCCTGAAGATAAAGTATTCATCCTTAAAGCGCATATTTGCAGTAAGACTGCATTCATCGGGAAGAATGACTTCAACTATGCTCTGCCACAAATCAAAGCAAAGCAGACTTGCATCAGCTGAAAGAGAAGCGTGATTATCGGCACGCACATCGGAAACACCGCCGTGAAGCTTAAGATATTCAGATGACTCCTTTACGCTCAGATATAATTCCTCGGAGCTGAACTCACTCTTCCTATCCTTCAGCAAAGCAAGGTTTGACCTTCTTTTTACATAACAGTTGAGAATACAGATATGAGCCATATTCTTATCGAAGTTTTCACCATCAATTATAAGACGTGATATTTTTTCGAGCTGTGGCCTTACTGTTTCAGAAATAGAGTCATAAAGTCTTGTCTGCTCTGCAATAGATGCTCTCTGCTCACGAAGCTCATTTTCCGCACGGATAAGGTCTCCCTCCTCAGAAAGGCTCTGACTTATCTGTGAAAGCTGCTCATTCATTTCATTTACAGCCGTCATATCCTCTGTCCAGAAAACATGTCCTCCGGAAATGCTGTTTGAAAGCAGAAGCGTATTTTTATCAACATAGGTTCTTTTTTCTTTAGCTTCATCCATCTGCTCAGGCTCAAGACTTACCGCATTATCAGAACGATAGATGATATTGTTCTCGTAATCGGCAATCTGAAAGGCTGCACTTGATTTTGAAACAATTTCACCGTAGGCACTGTTCGAGGGCAGAATACCGATACGGATACTGCTTTCAAGCATAGCAATAAGAATAAAGCAGTGAGTTTCGGGAAGGTTATACGGTGCCATATCCCATATATCGAATATGTAATCGCCGAAAATATACAGTGAACCTATAAGAAGCCAGAACACAGGTATCCAAGCCTTCTTTTTACTGACGGTACGACTCTTGACTGAAAGCATAATAACGCCCGCTATCAGGAAGAAATAAATCCAAGCCGTTGAAATATAAAACAGAGTCTTCCAATCATAATCCTGGTCCCATGCAACGAAATCAAGATTAAAGCTGAAGGCGAGCTGATGAAAGTCATTTGTAAGAAACAGCACAACCAATACGGTTGCAACACCGAAAATAATAGCGAAGATTTTCGGCAATCTGTACTCCTCCTGCTTGCCTACTCTATAAGCAATTATAAAAGCAATGAAGGTAGCAAAAATCTGAGGGATATAGTAAAGGTACCACAAAAATCTGCCGGCATAATTACCGTCAATGAAAATCCTGTTCTTTGAAAAGCCTGTAAGCAGATACAGTGCCATAAAGAACACTACGCTTAGCATAAGTCTTCTTGTTTTCGCTGAAAGTATACTTCGCTCAACATAAATTCCCCAGCTGAATACTATACCGAAATATACAATGTTGCTTAATACAAACACAAGGGTTTGCCAGAAATTATCAGAAGTAACAGCAACCTTTAATATGCCCATCAGCAGAAAAAGTATTCCCGATGTAACAGCAGGAAAGCGTTTGATTTTATTGTTCTGCTGCATAGGTATACCTTCTTTCTTTTTTAGTTAAGGTCATTATATATTACAATGGAAAAATTATCAAGAAAAAATATTAAAGCGTTAAACCTCACCCACCATCGTTAGCCGTTTATTACTTGACTTACGCAGGAATAAACGGCTAACTTTGTCTTATTTTTTCTGTAGCATACTTTTACTTATTTTTTCTCCTTTTAATCTTTCATATAAAAAAACAATCCATTTTTACTATGACAAAAAATTTTCTCTCATAAGAAAAATGAAAAAATGGGATATTTTGGGATATACAACCTAAAACCCATTGTGAAATCTATAACTTCTGTGACGAAGCAAGACACGGCAAGGCATTCGAAGGTCTTCTTAACAGATATTTTGGTTAAGAACCCCTCTGTCACTTCGTGACATCTCCCCCTTTCAGTGTCGACAAGCAAATATAAAAGGCATAAGAGTGGTAGAAATACCACTCTTTATTTTTTTGCCCTCATATAAGAAGTGGTCAGAAAGTGGTCAACATCCTTTTGAGATACATTAAAATTCTTAAAATTCGTCATAAAAAAAGTGAACATCCTGTAACAACATAATAACAATTCTGATTCAGCTTTTCAAGATGTTCCTTAACATCTTTTGCAAACTAATTCTGAATCAATTTTTTCTTATTATACTACAGCAAAACCGTAAAATTTTGCAGTGATATCTATTTACTTTTTATGATTCGTTGTGCTAAACTGAAGAAAAGGAGGAGTAAATATGAGCAAGAAAACATTACTTAAAAACGCTAAAATTTATAACGGCACCACAGATGCTGCCTTTATGGGAGATGTGCTTATTGAAGGTGACCGCATTATAGAGGTTGCCCCCTCAATTGATGTTTCTGACGAATATGAAGTAACAGACCTTCAGGGGCTTTCCCTTGCTCCCGGCTTTATTGATGCTCACTCTCACAATGACTGGTTTGCTTTAAGAAAGGATTCAGATAAATTTTTTGCTCCCTTTATAAAACAGGGCATTACCACCTTTGTAACGGGCAACTGCGGACTTTCAGCAACAGGCTTTTCCGACGATACACCTCACAAGGATATAATCGGCGGTGGTCTGTTCTTCTTCAAGGACGGCGCACCCAAGGGTCAGGTAAAGGATTTTCTTGAGGCTGCTGACAGAAATATGCCCTGCAATCTTGCAGTATTGGCAGGTCATTGCACAGCACGAGCAAGTGTTTCAGGCAGCACAAGCGGTAAGCTTTCAGCCGAAGAAGAAAAAGCAATGCTTGACTCTCTCGAATCAGCACTTCAGCAGGGTGCAGCAGGTATCTCTCTCGGTCTTATGTATGACCCCGGCTTGTATGCAGACACAGAAGAGCTTAAAAAGGTAGCAAGGCTCTGTGAAAAATATAACCGTCCCCTTACAGTTCACCCAAGAGCAAACTCTGCCGTATCTATGTCCTACCCCGAGCTTCTCGGACGCTCACATCTGCTTCGTGCAGTTGATGAATTAGCAGAGGTTGTAAGCGGTACAAAAACAAAGTTGCACTATTCTCACGCCATTTTCGTAGGCAGACGCTCCTTCAAGGACAAGGACGAATTTCTTAAAATAGTTGACACCCTTCGCTCAAAGGGTGTTGATATGATGTTTGACATCTACAACGAAACTCTCGGTGTATCTGTTATTACGGTCATTCTCCCTGCCTGGTATCAGGCAATGAGCCTTGAGGAAAGAAAAAAGCCATTGGTACGTGCAAAACTCAGCGTGCTTGTTTATGCTTCGAGCCTTCTTTTAGGCTTCGGCTTTAAGGATATTGAAATAGCCTATATCGGTGAAGGCTATGAAAAATACGAGGGTAAGAGTGTTCATCAGATTGCAAAGGAAGAAGGTATGAGCGACCTTGATGCTTACCTTATGCTTTGTGAAAAGAGCGATTTCAAGGGACGTGTAAATATGGGACCATATACCACTCCCGAAATCATAAGTGATTTTGAAAAAAATCCCCTTTGCCTTTATATGACAGATGCATGGGTTGAGGATTACGGTGTGCAGAATCCCGCTATTTATGACTGCTTCCCCAAATTTCTTCGTGATTCTCTGCTTGGCACAGGTGACACTATGGAAAATACCATTAACCGCATGACAGGTGCCACAGCAGAACGCTTTGCACTTAAAGAAAGAGGTTATATCCGTCCCGGCTGCTTTGCTGACCTTACAGCCTTCAGCGAGGAAGAGCTTAAGAAAGCAACACCCGACCAGAAAAAATCCTTCGGCATCCACAAGGTATGGATTAACGGTACACCCGTCCTTGACGGTGAAGCACTCGACAGCGAGGCTTTAAAGACAAGCGGAAGGTCAATCACAGTTTAAAATACATAGCTAATAAAAAAGAGACTGTTTTCAGAAATCTGATTACAGTCTCTCTTATTTTTTTATGTTGATTACTGACCTATATTAAACAGCTCACGGATTTTTGCAAGTATTGCCTGTGCTGTATGCCTTAAGCCTTTTTCTTCAGGCTGAGGCACTGTCAGCAAGTCATTTGCATTAACCTTCCAGATAACCTCTGTACAGTCCTTAAGCAGCAGATTCCATGTAAGCTTATTGACTATTTCTTTATAATTACACAAAGCTCCTGCCTCATAAAGAATATACAGATCGTCACCGATAAACACTATGCCCTCTGCGCCGGGAAGGTTATCATAAAAGCCGAATTCACTCTTTTCTACCGTAGCAACATCTTTACTTAAATCTACTGTTGCAACGGATACTGAGGCTCCTAAGCTACCGTCTGTGGTCCTTGAAAGATACATTCTGTACGTATCGTCATCAAGCTTTTTGAATGATATGCCCTGAATACAGTCCATATCATTTTCCACATTAACAACGTAGCTTGCGTTATCCTTGATTTTTTCTAAAGCAGCCCATTCTTTTTCTGAAGATTTACCTGAAAGCTCATAGCCTAAGATAGCATTAAAATATTCATCGTTGGGCTTCCACACCCAGTCTGCGCCGATAAAGCCCATTTTTGCCAAGGTGGGACTAAGAGGTGAATTTGAATAAAAGTTACCCGCCCAGAGTATACCGTCAGAAACGCTGATATAAGCAGAATAGGTTTCTCCCAACTGACCGAAGTTGAGAGCTTCTTTATAAGCAATATCTGTAACGGCACCACATTCAACATCTAAATCAGTAAGTGGGAAATACGCAACGCCGCAATCACTTGTAACATAGAGATTATACTCTGAAACAGCTATACCGCCTGCGTGACACTTCCAGGGCTCACCGTCCGGTGTATAAAGATTAAACTGTGCTGCAAAATCACCCGTTTTTCTGTCAAGGGCAAAGACCACACTTGCGTTTTCTTCGCTCTTATCGTAGGAAGAAACAAGAAGCCAATCCTTTTCGGGAAGGTAAGTCAGACCCTGAGGTATCATATCCTCAGCCTGACCGGGCACAAGATAATCGGGGTTGCCGTTTGTTCCGTCCATAGGCACACCGAAGCCCAGAAGGTAATCGGATATATAAGACTGATTAAGCTTTTCCCAATCCTTTATAACATGCTCACGCTTAAATCCGTCGGTAACACTATCAGCCTTAGCTTCACCTGAAGCACTTGCTGTTACACCCACGGGCACCGAAGTCAATAACATAACTATAGCAAGAAACGCTGTCAAAGATCTTTTGAATAAATTCATAAAAAATCCCCCAATTCTGAAATGATATATCATTTTAGCACATGGGTTATTACAAAGTTATTACAAATTCAAGGTGTAATTACAGGTATATAAAAAGTCACCCGAAAATATCGGATGACTTTATGCATATTGAGTACTTTATTATCAGCTTTCCTTTTTACGCTTGATAAGTGACATAATGCACATACCAAGACCCAAGCCTGCAACACCGCTTATAGCCATTGCACCGTAACCGAACATACTGCCGACAACTGTGGGAACTGATGTTTCAGCTGTTTTCTTGTTGTTTGAGTTGCCGAAAGCCATATAAACGGTTTCTGTGTTTTCGTTGTCGTTGAATGAGTTAAGGTCATAGCAATTCTTTGTACCGAAGCCCGCAACGGGTGTGTACTTGCCGAAGTTGTCAGCTGAGTCGATGAAGTAGCCTGTTGATGTCATACACTTACCTGCTTCAAAACTCTTTGTGTAGTAGATTGCATTCCACTGCTTACCACTGTAACCGTTTGTATCACCGGGCTTTTCAGTGCCATCTGTACAAAGTGAGTTTACAACAGTGTAGTTGATGAATCTGTTACCGTTTTCGGTTTCAACTGTGTCAACCATATTTGAGGGAATCTTAGTGTACTTTGGGTTATACTTGTCGATAATCTGTACAATTGAGTAAACACTGAAGGCAATCATTGCAATACCCACAGCAAGACCGATTGATGATAATACTACTGTTGAAGTTGAAACATTATACTGAGAATTTAAGTCAGCCTTAGTTTTTTCAAGTCCCCTGACTCGTGCATTATACGTTTTATTATCTATTATATTCATATTCAAATCTAATTGTTTAGATTTGATAGTAGCATCTATGTTGTGTATTCTTACTTCAACATATTGGGGCATTGTAGTCTGAGAGATTCTATACTGCTGCTTAAGGAAGTGGATTGAAACGCTGGCAAGAGCAACACCGCCTACACCAAAGAGTGAAGAAATAGAGATATCAGCAGCCATATTACCTGTAAAGCAAGCAAACCACTGGTTACCCGTTGCAGCTTCTTCTCTTAAAGCATCTGATGTTACACCTACTGCACCTTCAAGAAGGTTCATATCTGTACCGAAGTAAACTGACATAGGTTCAAGATTTTCTTCAACCGCTGTAAGCTCAGCTTCAAGCTCTTCATCACTCATTTCAACAGCGTTGTAAACGAGTACTGAATGAATCTGACCTGATACTGCCATTGCACGCTGACCCTCTGTCATTGAGTCAACAAAGGGGTAAAGCTTCTTATAATCAGGATCTGCGGTTGATGCAAAATAATCACTGTAGTTTGTATCGCCACAGGGAATTGACTCTAAAATCATATCGAAACCGAGAAGAAGAGTCACAATATAATTAGGCATAATTAACGCAAGCTTTTTTTCTTCCTCTGTCATATCGGGGTCTGCTTCAATTTCTTCAATCTCTGCCTGTGCATCATCAAGCATTTTCTTGAGCTGCTGAATTTTGCCTGTAAGCTCTTTTGCGTTATCAAAATACTTGTCTTTAGTATATACTGATTCGTCTGCAACCGCAGTCTTTATACGCTCAATAAGGTCGCCGCCGTCAGCAACGCCCATTGAAAGAAGAATACGGATATTATCAAGAATGTTTGTGTTACCCTTTAAAAGAATATCTGCAAAGCCTTCATTTGTTGTGGGAAAGCTCAGCATATAATCGCCCATATTGGTCTTTACACCCTTATCATCCTCAACATAATAATAGTTGAGCTGGCGGTAAGCATTGAGCGCTTCCTTTTTGCCTGCCTTGTAGTTTTCAGCAAATTCCTTAGCCGCAATGCGGATGTTGTTAACCTCTGAGCTGTATGTATCCATAGCTTCCTCGAAGATGGTTTCATAGTCAGAGATATTGAAGCCGCCATTCATATTCATAACCTTTACGTCTGTGATAGCATCGTCAACATTCTTTGACTTCATATAGCCGAGATAAACAGCCTTGTCACCGCCGGGGTTAAGGTTTTTATCAAGGACTGTGAAGCCTGC
>JAZRQQ010000084.1:0-2034 GCA_045649935.1 Acutalibacteraceae bacterium
CATTTTGAATGTCCTCCTTTTGATTTGTTTGATGCAGTTGGTAGCCGCATCTTTATTATATCAAAAGGAGTTTTCTTTTCATTCGCAACGCTAAAGCTTTTTTCATTCCCCCAGCACAGCTGGGGGTTGTCTTTTACAATATGAAAACACTCCGGGGTTTATGCCTCGGAGTGTTTTGGTTAAAGCAGAGAAATGTTGTTTTCATAATGAAATATTGCTATGCAATATGAAATAATCCTCAGGGATTATGAAATATCTCACTCTGTTCGATATGAAATAAAATAAATCCCTATACGCCGCAGCGTATTTCACAGCGTCAGCTATTTCATATGCTTCAGCATATTTCACAAATCCTGCAAGGGATTTATTTCATTAAAAAAACCACTTCCGGAGAAGTGTTTTTTTCTGGTGGAGACGGAGAGGATCGAACTCTTGACCTCTTGAATGCCATTCAAGCGCTCTCCCGATACACCTAAAATGCACCCTTTATATCACGGATTTTTGAGCATTTCAAGAAAACGACAAAAAACAACCCGGACAAGGCTACCGTCTGTCCGGGTTGTTTATTGATTTACTTCAGAAGCTTCACCGTATAGCCGTCAAAATCATAAATGTGCTCCTGAGCTCTTACAGAACGGGGAGGATAATCTGTCGTGATAATATGAGAGCCGCAGTTATCTGAATACTGATACTTTTCTTCGCTGAAATCGGGATAATTATCGGCACGTGTTCTGACCATAAGCTTCTTTTCTCTGACAGTCTTTTTGTTGTTTTCGATTGCATTTTCCGGCTCATTGTCAAGAATAAACGATGCATAATCTTTATCAATATCCTCAAACCTTAACACAGGGAACATTGCCTGAGAAGAAATTGATGTGTCAGCATCTATATAATCCCGAGTAACATCACAAGGATGAAGAAGCACAATAACTTTTCCTACAGCCTCACTGAGAGCTGGCCAGGAGTCAGCCCTTCTCATTTCTTCAAGGCTTTCAAAGCTGCCCTTAACCGACTGAGGTGTAAGCAGTCGGTCTCCGAGAACCTCTCTGATTATTTTGTCAAGCTCAGAAGCATACTCGACAGAGAAATCCTTCATATTGTTTATCTTATCAACCTCGCTCTTTGGCTCAACAAGCAGATAAACAGGCAGGTGACCGGGATTATTATCAGACCACATTGCAATTTCTTCAAGTCCCTTTGCAAAATCATAAGCGCTCGAAACATTATCTGTTATAGGATTATGGGTAACAATGAAGCTGATATTCTTACCGTCGTCTACGGTTTCAATATCAATTTCGAGGTTTCTGACACCCTTTTCGAGCTGCTCAGTATATGTATCCATTTCAAAGTTTCTGTTCCCGCCTTTTTTACCGGAGGACAGTAAGCTGCGTACTTCTTCGAGAGCTCGCTTCTGCGGTGTTGCAAGCAGCTGATAGCTGTTATGAGTGCCGATAACTGCGATTTCATTGATTCGCACTCCGTCGGCAAAGGCTTTTTCAAGATCAAAATCTGCTATTTTCTGTTCATCACAAGGAATATAAGAGTCAGTATAATACTCGGTTTTTAGATATTCAAGGTGATTGTTCTGATACTCAATATTTCTGTTAATCTGAAGGAATCCGGATATACACATTGCTCCGTAAAGCCCGCCGTAAATTATTGCAGGACAGAGAATAACAACCAGACATAGTATCAATACACGAAACAGCTTTTTATTTTTCATATTTTCAACCCCTGTATATTCATTTATTAAATTGTACACCAATTTAAAATATTTATCAACAGAAATAAAAAAACCGCAATCACTACGATTACGGTTTTAATGGTGGAGACGGAGAGGATCGAACTCTTGACCTCTTGAATGCCATTCAAGCGCTCTCCTGATACACCCAAAAACGCACCCTCGTTTTTTTGAAATACACATAAGATGCAACAGAAGATGTTATATTTATTTTTATTTATATATTATTTCTTGTCAACAGCAATTGCTTATTAAAATACCGTTGCTTAAATAAACATCACTTATAAAAACAA
>JAZRQQ010000085.1:0-16647 GCA_045649935.1 Acutalibacteraceae bacterium
CATTTTTTATCATTTTTACACAAAATTTACATAAGTGTATACTATTTAGTTATTGACTGAACATAATAATCTATGATAAAATTGCTACATCAAAACATAGGAGGGATATTTTTGTCCAACAAACTCGAAAAAAGATACGGACTTCCGACAGCTATATGCATGGTAGTCGGCATCGTAATCGGCAGCGGTGTATTCTTCAAAGCCGAAAAGATACTTAATGAAACCGGAGGCAATCTCCCCTTGGGTATCCTTGCATGGATTATCGGCGGCCTTGTAATGGTACTTTGTGCATATCCGTTTGCAATTCTCGCAACAAGACACGAAAAGGTTAACGGTGTCCTTGACTACGCAGAAGCACTCGTCGGCAGAAAATACAGTTATATAATCGGTTGGTTTATTGCAACAATATACTACCCCACTCTTACATCTGTTCTTGCCTGGGTTTCAGCAAGATATATCTGTGTGCTCTTCGGTTGGAGCATAGCAGGCGCACAGTGCCTTGCACTTTCAGGCTTCCTGCTTATCGCTTCATTCACACTCAATACCCTTTCACCTATACTTTCGGGTAAATTCCAGGTTTCAACAACAGTTATCAAGCTTATTCCCCTTTTCCTGATGGCTGTTGTAGGTACAATCAAAGGTCTTTCAAGCGGTCTTCTTATTGAAAATTTCACAACAGTTGTTGTAGAAGATGTCAATACTACAAGCGCACTTTTTAAAGCTGTGGTTGCTACGGCTTTTGCTTATGAAGGATGGATAGTTGCAACAAGTATCAACTCCGAGCTTAAAGATGCCAAAAAGAATCTTCCGAAGGCTCTTATTATCGGTACTATCGCAGTTGTTGTTATTTACATTATTTATTATGTAGGTCTTGCAGGTTGCGTAAGTAACGCAGAAATGATGGCAGGCGGTGAAGCAGCAGCAAAGCTGGCTTTCTCAGCACTTCTTTCAAGCGCTGCGGGTACTCTTATGTTTGTCTTTGTAGTAATTTCGTGCCTTGGTACTCTCAACGGTCTTATGCTCGGATGCACAAGAGGTATTTATTCATGTGCAATGCGTGATCTCGGTCCTTCTCCAAAATTCTTCAGACAAGTTGATGAAGAGTCAAATATGCCTTCAAACTCAGCTATTTTCGGTCTCTTCATCAGTGCAGCATGGCTTCTTTATTTCTACGGCTCAGTTGTTACAACAATTGAAGGCAATGCTCCCTGGTTTGGTTCTTTCTCATTCGATTCCTCTGAGCTTCCGATTGTAACAATCTACGCAATGTATATTCCTATCTTCATTGCAATGATCAGAAAAGAAAAGGGACTTAATGTAATCAAAGGAAAGATTGCACCTCTTATTGCAATTTTCGGTTCATTATTTATGATTTTTGCAGCAGTTTATGCTCACGGCTATGCACCCTATATAGACGCAAAAGCTAACGGCACATTCTCTGCTCCCGTACTTTACTACCTCGTTGTGTTCGCTGTAATTATGGGTATAGGCGTTTCCTATATATTCAGAAAGAAAAACAAGAAATAATAATCGACGAAAAGGACAGCACCTGTAAATTTACTACAGGTGCTGTTTTGTTATGAGTTCTCTTATGTAACGTTGTAACCGTCACTGAGACCGAAAGAAACAGAAAGTGCCTTATCAATTTTGTACATATCATTCTTATTGAGATTGCCCATTTTTTCTCTTAATCTTTTCTTATCGAGAGTTCTGACCTGTTCGAGAAGAACAATAGAATCTTTAGCAAGACCGCAATTATCGGCATTAACCTGAATGTGCGTAGGCAGGCTTGTTTTAAAGCGCTGACTTGTTATTGCAGCGGCAATTACCGTTGGACTGAATTTATTGCCGATATCGTTCTGTACAATCAGAACAGGTCTTATGCCACCCTGCTCCGAGCCGATAACAGGACTTAAATCAGCATAATAAATTTCTCCACGTTTTATATTCATAAAGTTATCCCCTTTTAATTTACTCTTTTATTCACCAATAGTTTTGCCGTGATGATTTGAGTTTAAACAATGGGGGTAAATAAAAATGCACATCTGTAAACTACGATGTGCATTTAATTTCATTAATTTTCAAATTCTTTAAGAGTATATTTAAGTTCAGAAACAACATCACTCGGAAGCATGCCTGATTTGGAGTATTTTTCTTCAGCGTAATCGCCCGTGTATCCATGCACATAAACAGCCGATGTAAGAGCATCTTCAAGTTCAAAATTCTGAACAGCAAAACCGCCTATCAGACCTGCAAGAACATCTCCGCTTCCACCTTTGGATAAGCCCGAATTACCGGAAGCATTTATATAAATTTTATTCTTTTCCGGTGAAACTACAACGGTATTAGAGCCTTTAAGTGCAAGGTAGACACCGTTTGCATGTGAGAAGGATTTTGCACATGTAATTCTGTCAGACTGAACAATTTCAACCGGCGTACCTACAAGTCTTGACATTTCTTTAGGATGCGGAGTAAGAACAACACGGCTTGTTGCACTCTTAAGCACACTTAAGTCTTTCGCAATAATATTTATTGCGTCTGCATCCGCTATAACGGGTACCTTAGCATTTAAAAGAACAGCTTTAACAAGCTCTGCAGTATCTTCATTAACACCGATTCCGCATCCGATTACAATAGCATCATATTTATCAAGAACAGGAAGAAGTTCATCAATTGCTTTTTTTGAAAATGTTCCGTCTTCATTTTCATCAAGAGGCATAAGCAATGCTTCGGTTAGCTTATTTGCAACCGGCAGATATATCCCCTTCGGGAATGCAACTGTAACAAGACCGGCACCGCTTCTCAGCGCTGCAGAGCCTGCAAGCACAGGTGCTCCTACCATAGTTCTGCTGCCGCAGATACAAAGAAGATGTCCGAAACAACCTTTATTTGCCGTCACGGCACGTTTCGGAAACAGATTGCTGACCTCTTTCTTATTATATGTGTAAAGTGAACTTTTGACAAAATTATAGCTTTCCTCAGGAATGCCAATGTTAGCAATAATTATATCTCCGCAGTTATCTGCTGCCGGATGAATAATATGTGCCGGCTTCAGTGAAGAAATTGCAATTGTATAATCTGCAACAAAACAAGCAGGATCATTAAATCCGCTGTTACAGTAAACTCCGCTCGGTATATCAATAGCAAATTTAAGACCCTTTGCAGAATTCATTTCAGCAAAAAGCTCTTTTAATTCTTCACTGATTGCACCATAAAAGCTGAAACCGAAAACAGCATCAACAATAATATCTGCATTTCTTATTGTCTGTACAGCCTTAAGTCTGTCAGCATCATACCAGACCGTAGGTATACCAAGATCAATAATCAGCTTATACATATAAGTTGATTCCTGACTGTTTGGATAACCGGACGCAAGAATCACACATACGCTATAACCGTTTTCTGCCATTTTTCTTGCAATAACAAAACCATCACCGCCGTTATTGCCCTTACCGCAGACAACTACCACATTTCTGCGCGGAATATTATCCTTTTCTACAACCATCCTTATATTTCTTGCACAGGCAGCCCCTGCATTTTCCATCATTCTCTGATAAGATAGACCGAAATTTGCAGTATACTGTTCTACCTGTTTCATTTCATCTGAATTAAGAAGTCTCACTAACAATCCACCCTTACATTATTTTTGCAAAGTAATTATATAACAAACGTAGCTGTTTCTGTTTCATAATATTTATATATTGTATTGATTATTATACAATGAAAGAATATAGATTTCAAATATTTTTTCAGACAGACAGCTTATCAGCAATAAACAGACAAATTAACTAATAACTATATCTCTTGAGTCATCAATCTTATTCCTTCAATAATCGCTTCTTTAATAGCTTGATACTGTTCTTCTCTTGTATATTTATTATACAAAATATCATACAGTGGTTTTCTTAGTACTGCTACTCGCCAAGGACTATCTTTTAATCCAGCTATAAACTCAAATGAACCGCTATCAGATGATAATTTTTGAACAAGTTTTTTGTATCTTTCACTTTCAATTACGTTTCTATACATCTGATTCTTATCTTCTTTTTTTCCATATTCACTTTCCATAAATACCACAAAATCAGGTCCCTTTTTCGCATCTACCGGACGCAGTTTATGGTCAATAGTGTGCATTAATACCCCTGCAAACAAACCCGGATTCCAAGAATCAAAGAAATCAAATCCTAATCTTCCCCATCTCATTTTAGTGTATTTAGGATTATATTTTGCTTCACTAAAATCTTCGATATTAGCACAATCCTTTTTCCAATCATAACATTCTAACTGTCTGAATATAGCGTTTAACTTGTATTCTAAATTCACAGCAGGCCAATATCCCAACAGTGCATCCATTCCTATCGGCTCTGCTTTTCCCATACCATTTTCTTTAAGAAATCCAATGAACTGTTGAAGAATAAATGCCTCCTGATGTTCATACTTCTCAATAATCTTTTCTGTGAATTCACAAACATCACTCCAAGTCAATGATACATCAGCAGGTTGAGTATGTTGTATTGTACTATAGGTAACTAAAACAGAATAATAATCTCCACTACCAAGCAAATGGCTATTATCCATATACTTTTTAATTTGATTATGGCTTAATTCACTATGTACCTTGTGTTCACAAATGAAACTGATATTATCATTCAATCTTATCAATAAATCAATTCTGCCGACAGAGCGCACATCTTCTTGAGTAGATATACTCGGATTTATCTCTGAATCATCCGGACATTTAATATCCGGATTTTTATCACATAAAAATCGTGCATACTGATTAACATATCCTTCAACGTTAATCAGTATCCACGCAAACATTTGCGTTAAATAATCCTCTCTGGATTCTCTCTTTTCTGTTGGTACATACGATGTAAGAAAACTAAATATCGATTGTTTCATTTACATTGCCTCCGACAAAGTCTAATTCGTTAAGATGATTATAACATATAAATCTTTTTATTACAACGTCAAATTTCCGTCCGGAAATCAAAACAGAGCCTTGTATGTAATCCGTCGAAGACGGAATGTAATCATCACGAAGTGATGCATGTAATCCTTTCGCAGAAAGGTATGTAATCAATCCTAAGGAAAATACACCTATGTGATAACATACAGCTTCGCAGATTACATTCGCCTTACACGATTACATACCATTCCTTCGGATTGGATAAAAAATCGACAACCCTCTATAGAAGATTGTCGATTTTTGGCCCGCACGAAGGGATTCGAACCCCCGTTCTTCAGAATCGGAATCTGCTGCGTTATCCAGCTGCGCCACGTGCGGAGATATTTACTTAAAAAGGCTGCTGTCACTATGACAACAGCCAATTAAATTACTGAGAAAGTGCTCTTTCAAGCCAGATTTTACCGATATCCATCGCTGAATAAAGGCCCTTTTTCTCTGTTTTCTGCGCAATTCTGTCATGAGGTCTTACATCAGGATCAGTGTTGATAAGCTGAACAGAAACTCTGTCAGCAACCTGTAAACCTTCAACATCTTTTGTGCTGAGAATCTGGAACATAACAACAAACTTATCACTCATATTTCCGTAATAAAGTGTGTTGCCTTTTCTTACAAGGGGTTTATCCTTATATGTCAGAAATTCATTTTTCTTTTTAGCAGCCATTTTTTACCTCCTGAAATCATTAGTCTGTGAGATAATTTTTTAAGATCTCCTGTAAAAGCTCATCTCTGTCAATTCTTCTCATAAGACTACGGGCATTGTTGTGTGTTGTGATATATGTCGGGTCCTCAGAAAGAATATAACCGACAAGCTGATTTATGGGATTATAACCCTTCTCAAGCATAGCATTGTAAACCGTAGTCATTATCTCCTTCATTTCTTCAGGGGTACCGACAGTAAGTTTAAACTGAATTGTTTTGTCGCTCATATCTGAAACCTCCAATCAACATAATTTCTTACTTAAGAGTTATTATATAACATTTTTTATAATAAAACAATGGTATTTTGAATTTTTTTATAAAAATTATTCTTCAAAATAATTAATATATCGACGGTTTTCCGGTAATTCAGACATCTTTACCGTCTTTCTCTTTTTTAATATGCTTGGTTGCCGAAGAAAATCTGTCACTCAGTGCGCAGGTAGGACATACATTTATACAGTCACGGCAGCGTATACATTCAGTGCTATTAAAATCCTTACACGGATTTATATTCATCTTACATTTTTCAGAGCATACATTACACCCTATGCACTTATCTTCCTCAAAGCTCATTCTGAAAATTGCAATTTTGTTAAAAAAAGAATATATTGCACCTAAAGGACAGATATATTTGCAAAAAGGTCGGAAAATTATTATCGATGCAATTACCGTAATGATAAGAATAATGACCTTCCACGTATACAGAAAGCCTATCGTAGAACGCAAGGCACTGTTAAGAAACATGAGAGGTATACCGCCTTCAAGTGTTCCTGCCGGACAGATATATTTACAAAACCAGGGAGAACCTAAGCCTGTAAAATCCACAGCAAACATCGGCAGAAGTATAACAAATACGGCTAAAATCAAATATTTCAGCTTACGCAGCAATTTATCTCCCTTAAAAGTTCTGACTCTGAACGGAAAAGGAATTTTATTAAGCAAATCCTGCAAAAGGCCGAAGGGACAAAGCCAACCACACACATATCTGCCGCAAAGAGCTCCGAAAAAAATCAGTAGCCCTGAAATATACAGACTGACCTTATTGCCTCTTTCTGCAAAACCTGATTGCAGAGCTCCGATGGGACACGATCCGATTGCACCGGGACACGAATAACAGTTGAGACCGGGTATACAGATATTTTTAAGCTTTCCCTTATAAATTTTCCCCTGAGTGAAACCCAAAATGTAGCTGTTTGTAATAAAAGTCCACACTGCCTGAAAAATATTCCTTAAAGATATTATAACTGATTTTCTTTTCTTATCCAATACCAATACACTCCAGACATATTTTTATTGCCTTTTGAAAAACATCCGTGTGCTCACCTTTTAAAACACCTACAATTATCAATACAGAGCTTATAACCAACAAAACATATCCCATATAATCAAACAAATGCTTTTTCATATAATCACCGATACCGTTAATTTTAAATATGATACCACATATTATAAAAAAATAACAGATATATTATGAAATAAATAATTAACATAACTATTTTTCCAATTTGTAAAATAAGTTACACAGTTAAGAGCTATAATACATAAAACAACATATAAAGAGGTGTTAAAATTGAAGAAAAAGTTTTCTGCAGAAAAAACTATATATATTTCTTTGATTTCCCTCTTTTGCGTAATCTCTATTGTTTTATCCTTCAAGATTTATGTAAAAGTTGAAAAACTTTCATCTGTAACGCCCGTTGTCATCCACGATATTACAACAACTTCTATTGAAGAGCGTGGAAATAAAAAGGCATTTGTTACACCGTCAGGTAAAAAATATCATCTCAACGGATGCGCATATCTTAGTGAAAACAAAATTCCGATTACAATAGACGAAGCTTTAAAGTCAGGATACGAATCCTGCTCCAAATGTCAACCGTAATTTTACGGTTGACTGTTTTTTTATGTTGTGACCGGTCAATAATCCGTATGAGGTGATTGCGTGGTAAACATACTCATAAGAGCTGTAATAATATATGTTGTTGTAATACTTGCTGTCCGCTTAATGGGTAAAAGACAAATAGGTGAACTGCAGCCGACAGAGCTTGTTGTAACAATTCTACTTTCTCAGGTTGCGTCTATGCCCCTAGAAAGTCTTGATACACCGCTTTTAAGCATACTATCAATAATTTTTGTGCTTATTTTTCTTGAGATACTTTTCTCAATTATAAGTATGAAAATAAAGTGGTTCCGCACTCTGCTTCAGGGAAGTCCGATACTTATTATAAGAGACGGGAAGCTTGTGCAGCACCAACTAAAAAACATCAGATACAGTATTGAAGACCTTATGGAAGCACTCAGGCTAAAGGATGTATTTGATATAAGTCAGGTCCAGTATGCTTACATTGAAACCAACGGTTCTATCAGTATTCTTTTAAAAAACAAATTCCGTCCCATAACAATTTCGGATACAGATATAAAAACAACTGCAGCCGACCTCCCCTGCCTCGTAATAAGCGACGGAAAAATAATAGAAAACGAACTTGATGTCTGTAACATGAGTAAAAAAAAACTGGAAAATATACTTACCAAAGAGAATATTAAAACATCTGATGTGATGCTTATGACGGCTGAAAAAAGCGGCAAATATTATATAGTAAGAAAGGAAAATCATAAATGAAACGAATATTTTCAGCAGGTGTTCTCCTCATTTTCGGCTTAACAATTTGTACCCTGAGTAGCTTCATCACCGAAAAGGAATCAGATAATTTAATTGAAATTCTTGATTTGCTTGAAACCGAGCTAAAAAACGGCAATTATGAAAATGCGCTCATATCAATTAAAACAGTTGAAGAAGAATGGGAAAGTACAAGAATAATATTCAGTTCTCTTTCAGAAAATGAGCTTATCAACGAACTCAATCTATCCTTTTATGCTCTTGAAAAGTATATTGAAACAAAAGAAATAAGCCATGCAATAATTACAATCGAAGAATGTCGCAGCGGTCTTAAAACTATTTATCAATGGCAAAAAATAAATCTTGATAATATATTATAAAAATACTGCCCTCTTTTTTAAGAAGGCAGTATTTTTTTATTTGAAGTACATATAAAGCTGACACTTAATCATACCGTTGTAAAGCTTTCTGCGTTTGTCAGCTTTTCTGCCGAAGAAAACTTCAAAATCTTCAGACGGACTAATAATACTGTATGACCAGCCTCTCTCCTGTCTGAAGCATTTACCCATAGCTTTATATAAATCTTCAGCAGCCTTAAGATCGAGAAGTCTTTCACCGTAAGGAGGATTGCAGATAACAGTACCTCTGTCGGTTTTTGGTCTGAAATTTCTTACATCGCATTTTTCAAAAGTAATATGTTTATCAACACCTGCTCTTTTAGCGTTAGCTTTAGCAAGCTCAAGTGATGTTGAATCAATATCTGAACCATAAGCTACAAATTGACTGTCCGTAAGCGCAAGACTTCTTGCCCTTTCTCTTTCTTCCGTCCAGATATTCTCAGGAAGATTTGACCATCTTTCAGCAGTAAAATGACGGTTAATACCCGGAGCCATATTATTTGCAAGAAGAGCACCTTCAATAAGAATAGTACCTGAGCCGCAAAGAGGATCATAAAGTGTATGATAAGGGCGCAGTCTTGAAAGACAGCAAAGTGAAGCTGCAAGCGTCTCCTTGATAGGTGCGCCGTTGGATTCAAGTCTGTAACCTCTTTTATGTAAACCATAACCAGATGTATCTATAAGAAGACTGACCTGATTTTTCATTATAGAAAACTGAATCTGATACAGTGGTCCTGTCTCTTCAAACCATGAAATATTGTACTTGGTTTTCAGTCTTTCTACAACTGCCTTCTTAATAATCGACTGACAGTCACTGACACTGAATAGTGCAGAATTAAGAGAATAACCCTTTACAGGAAAAGTATCATAAGCACCAATCCATTCTTCCCAGGGAAGTGCCTTTGTTCCCTGAAAAAGCTCTTCGAAGGTTGTGGCAGTAAAAGTACCGACAAGTATCTGAATTCTTTCGGCATAACGTGAACATATATTTGCTCTTGCAAGAAGATATTCATCACCTGAAAAAAGCACTCTGCCGTTTTCAGATATGACATTTTCTGCACCAAGGTCCTTCATTTCGTCAGCAATAAGCTTTTCAAGACCGAGCAAACAAGGAATAACATAATTTATTTTCATATTCAGAAGCCTGCTTTCTGTAATTTAAATTTATATTAAAAAGCCTGCCGATATAAAACCGGCAGGCACTATTATATCACACAAGAAAAAATAAATCAATCAACATCAGGAATTAATAATCCATATCCGCCATCTTTTCTTACATAAACAAGGCAAACCTTATCATTGGCCGTATTCCTGAACATATAAAACTGATGGTCAAGAAGATTCATCTGAAGAATTGCTTCTTCAACACTCTGAGGCTTAAGACTCACAAGCTTTGAACGGTATACTGCAAATTCTTCTTCAACTTCATCGTCAGAAATTTCCTCAAATGCCTCAGCATTAGCACTGCGGATTCTCTTTTCAACTCTGGTCTTATTCTTACGAATCTGACGTACGATTGAATCAATACAATCATCAAGAGCATCATTCATATTTTCAGCTCTTTCCTGAGAGCGAAGAATAATACCGTCATGAAAAATTGTGACTTCAACTATCTGCTCATTCTTTTCTACTGTGGCAGTAATTTTAACATCAGCATCATTGCCTAAAAACTTTTCAATTTTTTTAAGCTTTTTTTCAGCTCTTTCTTTGAATGAATCTCTAGGTGAACATTTTTTACCGATAACTGTAATTTTCATACGGTCATCTCCTTTCTTGTTCTATGAGGTATACTCCTCTTTGCAAATTCATTATAACATAAATCAACACAAAAATAAATAGATTCCGTTAATTTATTAAAAATTTAACATAGACTACAAACTTAATACCTAAGAAAAAGCAGTTACTACACACGGTAATAACTGCCCGAAAAAAATTATTTGATTATTTCATTATAAATTTCTTCTACTATTTCATTCATCTTTTCAAGATTGTCTTCAATCTCTTTTACAAGCTTGAACTGATTTCTTGCTCTGACAAGATTGTGTTCAGGATACTCCGTTTTAAAGTAAACATCACCGTCAAGATAGTCTGTGAGAAAGCGTACACCACATTCATACGTCATAATTTTAGCTGCAAAAGCAAGATATTCAACCTCAGTTTTTGTAAGTGCTTTAGCACAGGTTTCAAGAAATCCCTTAGTATAGCTCCTGAAAAGCTCAATAGAAATATTTACATTATCAAGATCCGGATCGTCTTCCTTAGTGGTATTTCCGCCAAAACGGATGGCATCACCGAAATCGTAAAGAGAGAATCCGGGCATAATGGTATCAAGATCAATAACACAGATAGCCTTATTTGTCTCTTCATCAAAAAGAACATTATTAAGCTTAGTATCGTTATGAGTTACTCTCAGAGGAATAAGACCTTCTTTATAAAGATTTAATATTACCCCTGCATCCTCTTTTCGGTCTAATACAAACTTAATCTCTTCACAGATAGACTCAGCACGTGATATAACATCTGTGGCAACAGATGTTTCAAAAGCTTCAACTCGTTTAGGCGTATTATGAAAATCTTTGATTGTTTCATTAAGAGTTTCCATAGGGTAGCCACTCAGATTTCTCTGAAATCTTCCGAAAACCTTGCCGGCATTTTCAAAAAAACTGCGGTTTTTGATATAGTTAATCGTATATGATTTATCGATAAACTTATATATGCGCCAGCATTTACCCTCGTGAAAATAGTAATATTTTCCGTCCTTGCCCTGAAGAAATTCAAGACACTGTCTGTCACTGCCTTCACCTGATTCATCAAGCTTTCTGCGAAGATATTCCGTAACATTAACAATGTTATCCATAAGCTTGTCAGGATCCTTAAAAACATTAGTGTTAATACTCTGAACAACATATTTTTTAAATTCACCGCAATCATCAAAAGTTGCACGGTAAGTTGAATTAATATGTCCGTCAGTGTATACACTGAAATCCGTGATATTACCCTTGACACCGAAATTTTCAGCAACACATTTAATTTCATTTTTAACTGACATAAGTTTTCCGTCCTTATTTATCTTCAGTCTTTTTGAGATAATACATTCTTGAGTCGTTATCAAAAAGCATTCTCGAATTAGAGAAATTATAACCGCTGTAATTGAACGGCTGCTTGGGCTTGATACCTGAATTCATAAGGGTATCTCCACCAAGAGTGTAATCTTCCTTTTCGTTTCTGAGCTTAATTGTGTTACAAAGGAACTCAAAGAGCTTTCCGTCTTCAAGGTCCATTTTCTTCGGAAGAGGCACATTAATCATTTCACCGAAATTCTTGAATTCAAGAATCTGTGTACGTACACTCATATCATAAGTAAAGTCCTCATCGAGATCAATAAACTTAAGCACATCATTGCCGTAATTAGGTTTAACTCTGTCAACAAAGTAGCCAAGCATTGATTCAGATTTATCCTTGCTTGTAATCTGCCACTTAATCTTATCGTCAACAGTAATATCACCCATTCGTGAATAAGTACCGAACTGAAGAAGCTTTCTGTGATTTTTGTAATACTCAATCTGCTTTTTAACCTTGGCTCTGTCAAGATTTGAAAGCATAGTAACATCAAGCTCGTATCCGAGAACGCCGAATGCAGACACGTTAAAACGGTGCTCAATGCTCTGTGGTCTGAAGTTTGCAAAGCTTAATGATGCGGCTACGTGCATAGTCATAACTGACTGAGGATAACCGTAAGATGTACCACTCTGAATATAAAGTCTGTCAAGAACGTCAGTGTTGTCACTTGTCCAGCACTGAGGCATATAACAGAATGTACCAAGGTCAAATCTGTTGCCGCCGCTGGAGCAGGCTTCAAAGAGCATTTCAGGAAATTTACTTGTGAGTGCATCCCATATTTCATAAAGGCCGAGAATATATCTGTGGAAATATTCACCGCTTTTCGCACCCTTCTGTCTTGAAAAGACATCAGAGAAATGACGGTTGTTATCCCATTTGATATATTCAATATTACCGTATCTGAAGACATCGGTCATAGTGTTGATAATATAATCACGTACATCCTGTCTTGTAAGGTCAAGTGTAAGCTGATTTCTACCCTGAGAAGGTTCATACTTATCAGTAGTCATAGCCCAGTCGGGATGTGCACGGTAAAGGTCACTGTCGGGATTTACCATTTCAGGTTCAACCCATAAGCCGAATTTAAGTCCCATATCATTGACCTTCTTAGCAAGTCCGCCGATACCGCTGGGAAGCTTCTTTATATTAACATACCAGTCACCGAGACCGGCCTTATCGTTGTTTCTCTTGCCGAACCAACCATCATCAAGAACAAACATTTCAGCACCGATATCTCTTGTTGCTTTGGCAATTTCAAGAATCTTCTTTTCTGTGAAGCTGAATGTTGTGCATTCCCAGTTATTAACAAGAACAGGACGTTCCTTGTTTTTCCAATAACCTCTTACAATATGCTCATTAACAAAGTCATGCATATTATGGCTCATTCCGTTAAGACCCTCGTGGCTGAAAGTCATAACACTTTCGGGTGAATCGAAAAATTCTCCTGCACCTAAGTGCCACTCAAATTCAAAAGGATTGATACCGTTCTGAATTCTTACAAGACCGTGAGGAGCAACCTCAGCTCTTGCAATATGGTTGCCCGAATAAACAAGGTTAAAGCCGTAGCAGTTACCGTTATGCTCAGTTGCATCGTTTTCCTTGATAGCAAAGAACGGGTTGTGTCTGTTTGAGGAATAACCGATAATAGAACCGATTTCAAATGTACCGGGTGTAAGAGGTCTTTCACTCTTATATCTTTCTCTTGCCCATGCGCCGTCAAAAGAAAGGAATGTATAATCACCTCTCGGAAGATCAAGCTGCATACTCATAAGAGAATGGATTTTAATTGTTTCATTGCCTTTATTTATAAGTCTTGCACTTCTTGTGATAACGTTACATTCACTGAAAAGTGTATAGAAAAGATGTAGCTCAGCTTTAAGAGCAGTGTCTTCAAGAATTACAGTCAGTGTTTCACTTTCACCATAGCTTGAAGGAAGACCTTTAAGTTCAGGCTTAACCTTGGTTACAGAATGGGACTTATACTTAAAATCTGTAGTGAAAATGCCGTCTTCAGGCATAAGCTGCATTGCAGGCTTACGGTAATCACCTTTGCCGTATGCAGAATACTCAAGAGCTATATGATCAAGAGAAAGAGATGTATCTTTCTGGGTGTAAGGTGTAGAGTTGCTGTATCCGGAAGCGTGCTTGTCATAAAGATAAGTAAAATCATCAGCATTTCTGATTCTTCTTCCGTAATAAAGGCCTTCAAGCTGACCAGTAGGAAGAACCCTGAACACATAGCTTGTCTTTTCACTCTGAAGATGGAAAACGTTGTCTTTGTTGATGTAAATCATAATTTCTCCCCTTTGACACCTTATAGGTATCTGAGCCTTTCTTTATAATTATACTTACACAGTATTTTACCAATATATTCTATACTATTTAGTTTACTGTGTCAACATTTTGGCTATTAAAACTCTATTAGGTAATATGCAGGATAACTTTGTTAAAAAAAATTCAATAAATTGTGATATTTTCAACATTGTAACATTGCAATTTTTGTGTTATTATGACTTAAACTGTGAAAAGAGGTTTTTCTATGGAAACTATAATTATTGCCGATGATGAATTAAGAATAAGAAAACTCGTTTCTGACTTCCTTAAAAAAGCAGGATATAATGTTATCGAGGCTGAAAACGGAGATGATGCTTACAGTCTTTTTGAAACCTATAAAAACAGCCTCAGTCTTATAATACTTGATATTATGATGCCCGGTCTTAACGGTTGGGAGGTATCAAGAAAAATCAGAGAAACTTCAAATATACCCGTAATTTTTCTTACTGCAAGAAGTGAGGAATTTGATGAATTGATGGGTTATGAAGCCGGTGCTGATGACTATGTTACAAAGCCATTCAGCCCTTCTGTTCTTGTAAAAAGAGTTCAGGCCCTTCTCAGAAGAACAAACTCATCTGCACCTATCAATGAAAAACAGTTCAATGCACTTATTTTCAATGATGAGGCACACGAAGTGCGCCTCGACGGAGAAGAAATCGATCTCACTCTCAAGGAATATAATATTCTGAAAAAGTTCCTTGAAGCACCGGGAAGAGTTTTTTCAAGAGAACAGCTTCTTGACAGCGTATGGGGTTATGATTTTACCGGTGATATACGTACTGTTGATTCACACGTTGCAAGACTCAGAACAAAGCTTGGTGATTGGGGTGCAGAGCATCTCAAGACCGTTTACGGTATAGGATATAAAATAGAGGAAATGTAATGAACAGCAAAAGGTATAAAAACAAACGAAACCTTACCCGATGGTTCTCACGAATAACGGCACTGACATTCTTTTTTCTGATCATACTGATTAATGTCGTTCAATTCTACCTTATGGACGATATATTTCTCCTCGCATCACGGATATCAATGGTCAGTATTGCTAAGGATATCAGCGAAATAGATCTTGAAGATTCATCATATGCTAATACACTTGCAGATTTCGAAGCCAGTCATAATATATACATAGAAATATATGTTCCGAGAGATGTACTTTTTTACACCTCGGAAAGTAACAAAGTAATATACGAACCGGGAAACAGCTCAGATTCTGAGGAACTCAAGCCAAGAATTATGAAAATAATTTCACACGAGGACCTTGAAGACGGAGGCTATTTTGAATTCCGTAATGAATATTACACTACCGCCCAATACATTGTTTACGGTACATTTTTCGGTGAAAACAACGGAATTGAAATATATCGTTCAACCGATGTTATCAAGGAAAATGCACTTACAGCAAGCTGGGTTCTTTTCGGACTTACATGCGGCATCTTATGGCTTGTACTTTTGATTACTCTGATTTATATGAAGTCAATCGCAAAGCCTCTAAACATTATTAACGGCAAAACAAAAAAAATCACTAATATGGATTTCAGTGAAAGCTGTCCCCCGTTTAAAATCAAGGAGCTTAATGAGCTGAGCACAAATATCAACTCTTTATCTGTATCACTAAGTAATGCGCTCGGCGATTTGAAGAGTGAAAACTTCCAGCTTGAACAGGACATAAAAAAAGAAAAACGCATGGAAAAAATTATGCGCTCTTTTATGGCTAATGTATCTCACGAGCTTAAAACACCGATTTCCATTATTCAGGGCTATGCAGAAGGAATGAAATTGGGTATTGGTTGTGATTCAACGGAAGAATTCTGTGATATTATTATTGAAGAAGCAGACAGAATGAATAATCTTGTCTGCAGACTTATGGAATATCTGCAGTACGGATCAGAAACATACAAATCCAATCCTCAGAATTTCAATTTATCACAGTTCATAAACGTATGTATTGAAATGAGCAAAAGAAAAATTGACGCTGCAGAAGCAAATCTTTCAGTTGAAATCAGCGAAGATTTTATCGGTAATGGTGACACTGATTTACTTGCAAATGTGTTTAATAATTACCTTTCAAATGCCTTAAGCCATATTGATTATGAAAAAGAACTGAAAGTTTCTGTCAGAGACAGCGGTGAAAGCTATACTGTAAGTGTATATAACTCCGGTGACAGAATACACGGAACTGACATTGAAAATATCTGGCAAAGCTTCTACAGAGCTGACAAGGCTCATTCGCGTGAAGAAGGAAGATTCGGTCTCGGACTTTCCATAGTTGCTACAATACAGAAGCTCCACGGTCAGAAATACGGTGTCATAAACCGTGAAAACGGCGTTGAGTTCTGGTTCGATATAAAGAAATCATAAAATCTGTTATAATAGTTACCCCCCGGCTTAGCCGGGGGTTCTTCATATGCGGGCATAGCCCTATGTTACTGGCATCGCCTCAAGGCGTACCCTACGACTACCAAATGCAAAAGATTGTTACTTGTTACCCGTAAACGGGTCTACATATT
>JAZRQQ010000086.1:0-1972 GCA_045649935.1 Acutalibacteraceae bacterium
CGAAGATTTTTTGAATAAAGGATTTTTGTCAAGCTGAGGCACAAAACGCAGTAAATCCTTCCGGATTTACGAGTATTTTAACAATAGATTGGCGGAAATCCTTATTCAAAAAACTATTTCGGATTATATTCGCCAACTTAACCGGACAACAACTGATAAAATAAAAATAAGGGATGAAAATATGAAAGTTTTAGTAATCAACGGAAGCCCTAAGGGTAACGGAAGCGTAACTCTTCAGTCAACAGAATATCTGAAAATCAAATTCCCCTGGATTGACTTTGATGTAATCCACGCAGGTCAGGCTATAAAAAAGCTTGAAAGAGATTTCTCTGAAGCCAAGGAAAAGCTTGAAAATGCCGATCTGATTTTCTTCTCATATCCCGTATATACCTTTATCGCTCCCTGTCAGCTTCACCGTTTCATTGAGCTTATGAAGGAGCACAAGGTAAATGTGAAGGATAAATTTGCCACACAGATTACCACCTCCAAGCATTTCTACGATGTTACTGCTCACAAGTACATTGAAGACAACTGCAAGGATATGGAAATGAAATATATCAAGGGTCTTTCTGCCGATATGGATGACCTTACAAAGACTCAGGGACAGAAGGACCTTGTAGCCTTCTGGAAATATATTATGTGGTGCTGTGAAAACAACAGCTATGAGCCTATAATCCCCTCTGCAAAGGCTAAAAAGCCCGTCAAGGCTACCAAGGGTGAAGCAAAAGAAAAATCTGTAGTCGGTGAAATTGCAATCGTTGCCGATTTCGGTGAAAAGGATACACAGCTCAAGGCTATGATTGAGCGTTTCCAGAACAGTCTGACAATGAAAAGCAAGGTTATCAATATTGCCGAATATCCCTTCAAGGGCGGATGTCTCGGATGCTTCAACTGTGCCGTTACGGGAAAGTGCGTTTATAAGGACGGCTTTGACGAATATCTGAGAAACGAAATTCAGGCTTCATCAGCTATTGTATATGCCTTTACTATAAAGGATCATTCAATGGGTGCACGCTTCAAGATGTACGATGACAGACAGTTCTGCAACGGTCACCGTACCGTAACTATGGGTATGCCCGTCGGCTACCTTGTAAGCGGTGAATACAGCAAGGAGAAAAATCTTCAGACCATCCTTGAAGGCAGAAGCCAGGTCGGAGGCAACTTCCTTGCAGGTGTTGCAACAGACGAAATTGATACCGACGGTGCAATTGACCGTATGGCTGCTACTCTTGTATATGCTCTTTCCAATAAATACGTTCAGCCGTCAGATTTCTACGGTGTCGGAGGTATGAAAATTTTCCGTGACCTTATCTTTACTATGCAGGGTATGATGAAGGCTGACCACAAATTTTATAAGAAGCACAAGCAGTACGATTTCCCCCAGAAGAATATGGGCAGAGTATTATTTATGTATGCCGTAGGTGCAATGCTCACCTCTGATAAGGTAAAGGGTAAAATGGGCGGTATGATGACTGACGGTATGCTTCTCCCCTACAGAAAGGTTCTTGAGGACGCAAGAAAGGGCGCAGGAGAAGATATCCCCAAGGAAGATACTGTTTTTGCTAAGATGGCAGAAAATTTCAAGAAATAAGCTGAAAAATCTGCTTTAAAAAAGTATATGATGAAAACCGTTGTAAAAGCTTTAAGCTGATACAACGGTTTTTTTATTTTGTGTATATTTGCAGACACGGTAAGCCGTGTCCCCAGGGTGCTGATGTTAAGCTTTATACACCGTAGCTGTCAAGCACAGCTATAGCCTCTGTAAAATCCGTATATTCCTTTTTCTGAGTATAGCTTCTGAGGAAGGCAAATCTGTCTCTGAAATCTCTTTCTTTGTTTTTTTCTGCCTCTTTTTCCTTGGCTTCCTCAGCTCTTACCCTTTCGAGAGCAAGCTTCAGAGCGCCGATAAACTCTTCTTTGGTATAAATGCTTATTTTTTCCACCTTCAGCTCATGGGCAAGGCGCCCAAGGT
>JAZRQQ010000087.1:0-26185 GCA_045649935.1 Acutalibacteraceae bacterium
CATTTTGAATGTCCTCCTTTTGATTTGTTTGATGCAGTTGGTAGCCGCATCTTTATTATATCAAAAGGAGTTTTCTTTTCATTCGCAACGCTAAAGCTTTTTTCATTCCCCCAGCACAGCTGGGGGTTGTCTTTTACAATAAAAACGGTAAAGCAAACTGCTTTACCGTCCTTACCTGTTTAATTAGTCGCTTGTATAAGCCATGAGTGCTACCTGACGTGCACGCTTGATAGCTGTTGTGAGCTCACGCTGGTGACGGGCACATGTGCCTGTTACTCTTCTGGGAAGGATCTTAGCTCTGTCAGATGTGAATTTTCTGAGCTTCTGAACATCCTTGTAGTCGATTTCTTCAACCTTATCTACACAGAATGCACAAACCTTCTTGCGTGACTTTCTGTTGGGGCGGTTAGCGCCTTTCTCGTATGCCATGAGTTATTCCTCCTGTTGTATTTTTAATTAAAAGGGTAAATCGTCATCGTCGGTGATTTCTTCGAAATCTGAGGGAACTGCTGTCTGATAAGAGGGAGCAGGTGCTGCTTCAGAAACTGAAGGAACTGTTGTACCTGTCTCTGCTTTTGAACCGCAGAAGCTTACTTCTCTTGCAAGAACCTCTACTGCTGTTCTCTTATTGCCGCTGTTGTCCTCGTAAGAACGGGTCTGGATAGAACCCTGAATAGCAATCATTGAACCTTTAGCAAAGTATCTGCTGATAAAGTTTGCTGTGTTTTCCCATGCAACGATTGTGATGAAGTCTGCCTGTCTCTGTTCACCTGTTTTTACAAATGAACGGTCAACAGCAATTCGGAAAGTACATACGCTCTTTCCTGTTGTAGTGGTGCGAAGCTCGGGATCTGCCACAAGGCGACCCATAAGTGTTACGCAGTTAAGCATAAGTGCTCCTCCTTACTTTCTGATAGTGAGAACACGAAGAACGCCTTCTGTGATACCGGCAATACGCTCAATTTCAGCAGGAAGACTTGCAGCGCCTTCATAATTCATGAGAATGTATGCGCCCTGTGTCTCATCTTCAATTTCATAAGCAAGTGTGCGAACGCCACCGTTGCTGCCGAAAGGTTCAGCAGATGTGAGAGTGCCGTTTTCTTCGATAAGTGCCTTGAACTTTTCAGTAAGTGCGCTTACGCCTTCTTCACCCTTTGCAACTGAAAATACGAACATTGTCTCATAATTGTTCATGTCATTTTACCTCCTTATGGTCTCTGGCCCCGCATTTTCTACGGAGCAAGGAATGTCAGAATATGTCTTTACATACTGCGACAATTAAGGATTATAACAGTAATACCTTCTGTTGTCAATAGTTTTATGAAAAAAATCTTTTCTGTAGACAAGGTGGCTTTAATGGTGTATAATATTATCAGCTGAATTTGAAAGGTAGAAATAATATGAAAAGGCTTATTGCCCTTCTGGGCGTTATACTTATTGTATTCTCTTTTGCATCCTGCGGAAAAGACGCTTCTTACCCTTATAGCTGCGACGGGCATACCGTTACAACGGGAGTTTATAACTATTACCTTGATGCCGTACGCAATAATCCGAAGACCTACGGTGCAAAAAAAGATAACACCGAAAGTATAAAGGATTCCGTAAGAGAGTGCTGCAGCGAATATCTCGGTGCAATAAAGCTTATGGAAAAGGAAGGCATCACCCTCGACAGTGAATTCAAACGTCTTGCCGCCGAAAACACCGAAGACATATGGGGAATGTTCTCCGAATACTACAAGAATATCGGTGTTACCAAGCAGGATATAACAAAAATACAAACTCATAACAGCCGTCTCTTACAGCTTCTTGATTATTACTACGGTGTTGACGGACTCAAGCCCGTAGACGATATGGATATGAAAGAGGAATTTGTTGATATGTATGTTGGCTTCAAATCAATTGAAGGCAGTCTTACAAAAACTAACGATAAGGGTGAAACTGCAGACCTTACCGAAAAGGAAATTCTTGAAGCCGAAAACCTTTTCAGAGCTATGGCGCTGAAAATCAACAACGGCACTGCTACAATCGATGAGCTTAACGAAGAATACAACGAATCCCTGGGTATAATTGTTACCTCTCCCCTTTCAACTCTTCTTATGAAGGAAGGAGATCCGATGTACGGTGACGATTTCTTCTCTCAGGTTTATGCAATCAGCCACGGATATGCAAGAATGATTAAGTCAGGCTCTTCAATTTATGTAATTGAAAGGCAGACAATTGCCACCGATGACGAAGATGCTTTTATGATGTACCGTTCCGAAGTCCTTCAGAGCATGAAAATGGAAGATGTTGAAAAAAAGATAACCAAGCTTATTAAAAAAATGAATATAACGGAAGACGAAAAGCTTGTCGATAAGCTTTCTTCATAATAAAAGAGCAGAGTTGATGAACTCTGCTCTTTTTGATGTCACGGGCATATAGCATAAGCTTACTGCGTAAAGAGAGTGTTGATTCTTTTACTTGCAGAGATATTTAAAAGCAAGGCTTCAAAGGCGTGAAGGGGAAGAAGCGCTTTAAATTTACAGGGCGGTGGAGGGGCGCGGCTCGCCGCCCCCTCCTACCGCCCACTGAAATAAAAAAGAACAGACTTTCCCCACAGCGAAGCCTGACTCCTTTATCCTCACACAAAAAAAGGCCACAGTTCCCTGCAACCTTTATTATCCGTTATTAACTAACCTCAGGATTTTTTCTTTTCCGGAAGCTGTGCCACAATAATTGCCGCAAACATAAGCATACAGCCGATGCCTTCTCTTAATGTAGGTACCTGATGAAGAACAATAATTGCCGTAAGCACACCGAAAACAGATTCAAGACTCATCAGCATTGTAGCGATAGTCGGCTCGGTTTTCTGCTGTCCTAAAATCTGAAGAGTAAAGGCAACACCGCTTGACATAATACCTGAATATGCAATAGACGGTGCAGCCTTGATAAGCATATCAAGGGATACCTCTTCGAAAATCAGCATCGGTATAAGTGTAATAATGCCTGCAACAAAAAACTGCACCATTGAAAGCATTACACCGTCAACCTTAGGTGAAACCTTGTCAATAACAAGAATGTGTACCGCATAAGAAACTGCGCATCCAAGAACATAAAAATCCGAGGGCTGAATTTTTCCGCTTTCCTTGACGCAAAGAAGATAAAGTGCAATTACCGAAACTATTACGCAAGGCCAGATAAGAGGTCTTATTTTTTTGCCGAGTGCAAGAGAAAATATGGGTACAAGAAGAATATACAGAGCTGTTATAAAAGCTGCTTTGCCCGGCTCTGTCCCCCCGTCAATACCGAGCTGCTGCAGACAGGATGCAACACAAAGTACAACGCCACAGGCAATACCGCCCTTAAAAAGGTAGTTCTTTTCCTCTGCTTTCATCTTATGACTGATTTCTTTTTGTTTATTCTTTTTAAAGAAAGACATAACTGCAACTACCGGTGCAAGTGCAGCTGCACCGAGAAGGCTTCTTACAGCTATGAATGTAAAGGGACCCACAAACTCTGCACCTGCTGTCTGTGCAACGAATGAGCTTCCCCATATAATTGCGCAAAGGGTGAGAAGTATTGAGCCTATAAGATTATCTTTTCTGCTTTTTTCCATTTTGACTCCTATTCTATGCTAATGCCGGAATATACTGACCTAAAAATTTAAAGAAATAACATACAAAAGGTGAAAGTATGAGCGCCGGGAAATAATTAGCAACCTTGAATTTTGAAATTCCCGTAAGATTAAGCCCCAGTGCCAGAATCATAAGTGAGCCTACACAGGTAATTTCAGCAATTGCGCTGTCACTGAGAAGTGGCTCAAGCACACCTGCAAGCAGCACTATACCTCCCTGAAAAAGGAAAACAAATATTGCCGCAAAAATAACTCCTATACCGAGAGATGCCGAAAGCATCATCGAAGAGAAAAGATCAAGTATGCTCTTTGTAAAAATTGTTGTGTTATCGCCCTTGAGACCCGATTCAAGAGAGCCTATGATAGTCATAGCTCCGATACAGAAAACAAGGCTCGCAGTAACAAAACCCTCCGTAAGAGAAGATTTATCTCCATCCTTCTTTTTAATTTTAGAAGAGAGGAAATCTCCCACACCGTTCAGTCTTCCGTCAATATCAAGAGCTGTACCCACAAGAGCACCGATAACCATTGAAATAATTGCAACAAGTACATTTTCACCTTTAAGCATACCCTGAATACCGATAAGTATAACACAAAGACCTATACCTGTCATAACCGCATCACTGTATTTCTTACTGATGCTCTTTTTAAAAATCATACCGATTAAGCTGCCGATAATTACGGTGCAGACATTAACCAATACACCCGTCATAAATTTCACTTCTTTTTTTATAATATGCTGAACATTTTAGCACAAAAGACGGGATATGGCAATATTTTTTTATACATATGTTTTGTCCTGACCTTTTATTTGATTTTCTGTTTGATTTTTCTTTATTATATGGTAAAATATATTTATCAATTACGAGGAGAAATGAATATGGTTGACTTAAATCGTTCAAGAGAAATTTTTCTTAAAATATATCCCTCTGAAAAATTAGCAGACAATATCGTAAAATACATAAACAAACACAGAATCAAGGTGCATTTTTTCCTTTTTTTCTGCAACAAAGGCCGTTGGGAAATCACACTCAGTCAGAATCCTATGATGAAGCTTTCCCTTGTCTATGCTTTCCTTCCCGTTATTTATAACAGATACGAGAAAAAAGGTATCAGTGACGAAATATTCTATGATACAATGAGTGATATCAGAATATGGATTGATGACCACAAAGCACGGACAGGTGAAGACGGTCTTTATGAGCTTAACTGGATTATGCACCATATGAATATGATTATTTTCAGAATCGGCAGACTTCAGTATCAGAAGTTTATCTGGCCCTTCAGCTTCAGCTACAACAACCACGGTGAAAAAATCAGCTTTGGTGATAAATTTATAAATATGCATATCCCACGAGGTGAAAAGCTTGATTATGATGAGTGTGTAAAATCTCTTGATATGGCAAAGGAATTCTTCAGCGAATATTTCCCTGAATTTCCCAATCACAGATATGCATGTCACAGCTGGCTTTTATATCCGGGCAATAAGAATTTTATGCCTGAAAAATCCAACATTCTGAAATTTGCAGAGCTGTATGAAATAATCGATGAAAAGGAATGTCCGAAGTCGGCATACCTCTGGCTCTACGGAAAGAAATATAAAAACTCTGAGCTTATGAAGTCTTACAAAGAAACGGGAAGCTACGGACATACTGATGAGCTCCCGCAGAAATCATCTCTTCAGAGAAGCACCGTTGATTATATTAAGGGCGGAGGCAAATTCGGTGAAGCGACAGGCGTGATAATAAAAAAATAAAGCAGTTATCATTTTGCTTTTGTGTTGCTTTTTTATATATAATATTGTATAATTTTTATAATAACATATTAAAGGAGAGATAATATGAAGCCTTTCTTTCTTTTTTCAAAAGATGAAAGTGAAACAAAGGTAGCCAACAACCGACTGCTTTCTCACGCAATAGGTCTGACAGGTCAGAATATGGCATACAGTCTTGTTTCCTCCCGACTTTTTGTTTTCCTTAACACCGTTCTCGGTATACCTGCTGAAAAAACAGGTATAATTACCGGTGTCAGCACTATGTGGGATGCTATCAATGACCCGCTCATCGGATCTCTTATGGACCACAGAAAGCACCGACCGGGCTATAAGCTCCGTCCGTTCCTTCTCTGGACACCCATGTTTATCGGCGTTCTGGTTACTATGATGTTCATTGACTGGGGATTCGACACAAACAAAACCATTCTGTACATACTCGTGCTCTATCTTTTATTTGACACCTTCTATTCATTCCAGGATATTGCTATCTGGGGTATGGCGTCACTTTCGAGCCCGTCCTCCGATGAACGAAGACGAGTTGCTCAGTGGATAAGCATCGGCGCAGGTCTCGGTGGTACTATTGCAGGTCTCTTCCCTATGTACAAGGACATATTCGTTAAAAGCGAGGTAATGAGTGAAAAACATACCTACCTCTTCTTTGCCGCTATTTTCGGTATCGGCGGTATGCTCATCTCTATGCTTTCCTACCGTATGAAAGAAAAGGTTGTTGATACCACCGCCCAGGATGATATTCCCTCGTCAGAAAAATTCAGAGCTATGATAAAAAGCCTCTGGAATCTCAGATACAACAAAACACTCATCATTATCTGTCTTGCCAGAATAGTTCAGAGCTTTTCACTTACTCTTGCCTGGGAATACTTCTTTGAAAGTGAAGGCGTTTCTTACAATGTTTTCGGTGCAGAAATCAGTGGTGGTACTGCTCAGATTGCCTACGGATATGTTATGGGTATCCCCGGCGCTATTGCAAACTTCTTTACAGTACCCGTTATCAAAAAGCTCGGTGGCAACAAGAAGCTTCTTGTCTATGCTGAAGTTGCCAGCATAGCTACAAGACTTATTGCTTTTGCTATCGGTGCAAATGACAGATACAAGAACATCGGTGCTCTTCTTATGGTTATGGCTGTTGTCGGCTCATCACAGATTCTTACCAATATGAAGGATATTGCCCACCGTTCACTTATTACTAACTCTATCGATGAAATGGAGCTTAAGACCGGTGAAAGAACCGAAGGCATTGCCTTCTCAATGCAGAACTTTGTTTCAAAGGTTACCGGCGCTATCCCCAAGTTCATTCAGGGCTATATGCTTAAGTTTATGGGCTTCAACGAAAACATCTCTATCGGTGGCAAAAAGCTTGAAGGCTCAGCTCTTGTGCGTGCACAGACATCTCCCCTCTTCCTTAAGTACCGCTGGCATCAGTTCATTTTAGGCCCCGCTATCGGCAGTGCCCTCTATCTTATTGTTATCCTCTTCCTCAACGATGACCAGACTCATATTGCAGAAATCGAAAGACAACTCAAAGAAAAGAGAGAGCTTGCAAACGTAAACGCAGAAGCTGCAGTGGAGGCATAAAATGAAAATTCTCTGTGTAATAGATATGCAGAATGATTTCATTGACGGCTCACTTGGTACAAAGGAAGCTGTAAAAATTGTTCCTGCAGTAAAAGAAAAAATTGAAGCCTATCTGAAAAACGGTGATAAGGTTATATTTACAAGAGACACTCACACCGACGGTTATCTCTCTACCGCTGAAGGCAGAAAGCTTCCCGTTGTTCATTGTATCAAGGATACTGACGGATGGCAGATATCTCCCCTTCTCAGCACTGAGGGATGTGAGATTATCGACAAGCCCACCTTCGGCTCTTATGACCTTGCCGCAAGAATTGAAGCTGAGGACAATCTTGAAGCTGTTGAGCTTATCGGTCTTTGCACTGATATCTGCGTTATTTCCAACGCACTTATGATAAAGGCAAAGGTTTATGAAACACCGGTTATAGTAGACTCATCCTGCTGTGCAGGTGTGACTCCCGAAAGTCATCAGAATGCACTGAACAGTATGAAAATGTGTCAGATAGATATTATATGATTATTGATTTTTTGAAGCATCTGTGATATTATCAGTATGTGGAATCACTATTTTCATGAAAGGAGAAAACCACAATGACAATCAGAGAAGTAATCGAGCTGTTAAAGACTATCTTCGAAACTCTTATGGCACTTGTAGGCCCCTTATTCGGCGGCAATAAAGAAGAATCAGACGATACAGCTGAAGCATAATTAACTGTAAAAACCCTTATGACTGTCACACTTTTGTGACAGTCATTTTTTTTGTTCATTCATTCTTTTGTGAACAATATGTTAACTGCGTTCCAAAATTATTAATATTTTACAGTGACCTGACTTTTCATTTGACAAGCTATTATTAAAGTGATAAAATTACATACAAGAAATTAAGTTTATAAAGAAGGTAATTTTTAATGGAAGGCAAAAAACAAAAAGTCCTGCTTGTTGTAAATCCTTGTGCAGGCAAAACATCAACCAGAGCATCTGTTCCTGATATTATCAGCAATTTCCCTGAGGAAGAGTACGAATTCACCGTACGTAACACCACCTGTCAGGGAGACGCTACAAATATAGTAAAAGAAGAAGCTGACAAGCACGATATCGTTGTATGCTGCGGCGGTGACGGTACCTTCAACGAAACTATGAACGGTGTTATGGATTTAGCACGCCGTTTACCTATCGGCTACATACCCTCAGGCTCTACTAACGACTTTGCTAACACTCTCGGCATTCCCACCAAGGTAAAGGATGCTTGCGAGCTTATCAAAAGCGGCAACCTTAATGACTACGATATCGGTCTTTTCAACAACCGTTATTTCTCCTATGTTGCTTCCTTCGGTGCCTTCACACGTGCAAGCTACGCAACAAATCAGAAGCTCAAGAACATTTTCGGTCACGCAGCATACTTCCCTGCAGCTATCCCCGATGCGTTCAACATCAAAAAATACAGACTCAGAATCGAGCATGACGGCGGTATAATCGAAGACGAATTTGTTTTCGGCTCTATTTCCAACTCAACATCTGTCGGTGGCTTCTTCAGCTTCAAGACTGATGAGCTCAGACTCAATGACGGTGTTTTTGAACTTCTTCTCTGCAAGAATATTACCTTCAAGTCTGTTATCCCCTCACTTTATAAGGTAAGACATTATCAGTATGACGGAAATCCCCTTATCTTCTTCCGTACCAAGAAGCTTAAGATTACTGCCCTTCAGGAAGAGCCGGTAGACTGGACTCTCGACGGTGAATACGGCGGCGCCCATAAGGAAGTTATGGTACACGTCCTTGAAAGAGCTATCAATATCTATTCAACAGATAACAAGCTTTTCATCAAGCACGAAATCCCCGAGGTTGCTCCTGCTGTAGAGAACAATAATGAAACTGAAGAATCCAAGGAAAAGAAATTCTTCAGAAAATTCAAGACTCAGAAGGCTGAGACTGCAGAAGCTGAAGAGTCAAGTGAAGCTGAGTCCTCTGAAAAAGACGAAACTACTGTTTAACTAAAATTCTTCCAATTCAGCTTTTCGTAATCAAAAGACTTGCACATTTATAAATTCCGATGTACAATATAGCGGAAATAATACCGCAAACCTTAAAATATCAACAAAAAACATTTTATTAAAAATTTTGTAAAAAAATCTTTAATAAAAGTTGACAAAGTTGAAAACTTAAGTTATACTGTCTTTGGTGACAGTTAATGATGTGAGGAGGAGTATATTTTGGGATTTATGGATTATATAAAAGCTCTTATTGATTTTATTATGAAGCTGGTTGCTTTATTCAAGAACGATGAAGGCACTGACGACGAAATTACTGAAGCAAAATAATAAAAAATTATACCGCAGCTGTTAAAGCTGCGGTTTTTGTTTTATCTGCTGAGTATTTACATATATGAAAAAGAGAAAAGTCATGAATCAACCTTGCTTTGATCATAAACTTCCTCTCTTTATTTGCGATAATTTTAAGCCGATATAAACCTTTCAATCAAGTTGTTTATTCTACGCTCATACTCCGCCTTATCAAGACAGTAGCTTCTTGCGTGATCGGCACCCTCTACTATAAGAATATCCTTGTATGCAGATTTGCAGGCATCATAAAACTGATGCGCCATAAAGGTCGGAACAAATTTATCCTTACTGCCGTGAATGAAAAACATAGGGATTTTTGCCTTATCTATAGCCCCAAGAGCATTTGTATCCTTATGAAAATCATAACCTACCCTTTTCTTCTGAAAGGCTTTTATTATAGGAAGAACGGGATATTTCGGTATATGCAGTGATTCAAGCTTATACATAAATTCATCCATAGCCGATGTGAATCCGCAGTCTGCTACAGTAAATTTTACATTTTCGGGGAGCTTCTCATTTCCCGTCATAAGTATCACTGTTGTGCTTCCCATTGAAATACCGTGAAGAATAATCTCAATATCCCTTCCGAAGTTCTCAAGCATATACTCAAGCCATTTCATAGAGTCTCTCGATTCATAAGAGGAAAAGCCTATATACCTGCCTTCACTCTCCCCTGCCGCCTGATGGTCAACGAAAAACATATTGAATCCAAGTGTTTCAACGTAATATTTTGCATAGTGGCACCACTCGTTTTTACCGTCACTTCTGTAGCCATGAGCACAAAAAACATATACATTGCTTTCTTTTGCCGGTCTCATAAGATATCCCTGAAGTCTGTGACCGTTTTCATTAACGATGCTGTGAGTTTCAAAACCGTAATCAAGAAGCCACTTCATATCTGCGCTTATTCTTTTTTCTTTGCTCTTCTTTTTTTCACTCTCTGTTATAAAGCTTGCAAGACCCGAAGGCACTTCGAAATCTCTTCCGACAAGAGCATTGAAGACCCATTCGAAAAATTTATAAGCTCCGACCCCTGTTGCTGCACCGACAGCAAGAGCTGCTATTGCTGCTTTTTTCATATATCTTTTTCTTCCGTAAGTTACGGTTTTCTCCTTTCTCTATATGAACAAAAAAGGGTTGTCAGATGACAACCCTTATGTACTTTTGTTTTAAAATTAACCGTAGATAAATTCGTAAGTACCGTCCATTGAACCTTCAAGGTTAAGAGTAAGAGAGATACCTGCTTTACCTGTACCTGAACCTGACATGGGAAGCTTCTGTTCAAGCTTAACAAGTCTGCCCTGGCCGTCAACTGTAGCAGTCATTGTAGCGCCGGGATACTTAAGGTCAGCCTGTGTGATTGAAATAGCATCACCGAGATCGAGTGAACCAAGATCAAGGGGATCCATTGCTGTCTTGTGGTGTGTAGGCTCTGATGTGTTCTTTGTGCCGTCGAAGGTTGAGCTTTCAGCAACAAATGTAAGAACCATTGTGTAACCGCCGTCTGCGTTAGGAGTAGCAGTTGCATTTGTAACGCCTGCTTCCTGAACAGCAACGTCTCTGCCGTTAGGAACGATCTTATGAGAAACGAGTCTGTTAGGATCGTTTACGTCCTTACCGCCATCGAATACATATTCTTCGGGGTTGGTAGCTGTAAGCTTTGAAATAACAGGATTGATGATTGCAGCTGCAATACCGGGAAGGTCCTTAAGCTGAACATCGATGATGTCGTGCTTCTTGATTGTAACCTTACCTTCATAGTGCTTAGCATCGTTAACTGCCTTATTGTATGCTGCAACGATTTCGCCCTTTGTTGAAGGAACAGCTGATGTGTTGCCTGCGGGAGCGTCTGTTGCAGGAGCATCTGTTGCAGGAGCATCTGTTGCGGGAGCTTCTGTTGCAGGTGCGTCTGTTGCAGGAGCATCAGTTGCAGGAGCCTGTGTAGGAGCTTCTGTTACGGGAGCCTGTGTAGGAGCCTGAGTTACAGGAGCCTGAGTTACGGGTGCCTGTGTAGGTGCTACAACCTGCTGTGAACCGCCGCTTACTGAACCGCTTACGTTAACATTGATACCGCTCTCTGAGCCGATGTTGATGTTGATGCCTTTTGTTGCGCCAAGTCCGAAGCCTGCTAAGAAAACGATAAGGGCTACGAGCACAATAGCAACAACCTTAATTTCTTTTTTCATGGTTATTAAACCCCTTTCAAAGTTTGCGTTTTTTACGCTTGTTTATATTAGTAATAATGGCCCGTCCTGGACGTAGTCATTTACTATATAAAGTTACAATATTTTCGTCAAAAAGTCAAGGGATTTTTCTCACTTTTACAATAAAGATTTCGAATAAGTTCTCAAAATTGCCTTTTTGACTAACTGCAGATTACAAAAGTGTGCAATTTAAACAAATTACATCTGTCTGAAGCTTATCTTTCCTCTCTGAAATAAGGAAGACCGAGTGCTTCGGGAGGCTGATTTTCTTTCTTTTTACGGATGCTGATTACAACAAGTATGATAATTGTAACTGCATAAGGAAGCATTTTTATAAGCTCCGTAGCTGAAGCGGAAAGACCGCTGAGCTGAACGGGAAGAATGAAAAGTCCACCGAAGAGAATTGAGCCGAGGATTGCAAATTTAGGCTTCCACACAGCGAAGATAACAAGAGCAATAGCAAGCCATCCTCTGTCACCGAAGCCGCCGTTTGTCCATGCGCCGCCGGTATAGTCCATAACAAAGTAAAGACCGCCGAGACCTGCAATAGCAGCACCGATAATTGTTGCTGCGTATTTGTAATTTGTAACACTGATACCTGCTGCGTCAGCTGTTGCAGGAGATTCACCTACAGCTCTGAGATTAAGACCGACTCTTGTCTTTGTAAGAACAAAGGAGCAGATAAGAGCAATAATAATTGCTACATAAGCAAGGAAGCCGTATGAAAGAAAAGCTTCACCGAAAGCGCCCATATCCTTCGCAAAGGGAAGTGCAGCTTTAAAATAATTACCTGTAGTAACAAGAGAAATTGTACCGCTTTCCTGGCCTAAAAGCTTCGGAAGAGAACCGCCGAAGAAATTACCTACGCCGATACCGAAGGTAGTAAGTGCAAGACCGGTAACGTTCTGGTTAGCTCTTAAGGTAATTGTAAGAACGCTGTAAATAAGACCCATTAAAGCAGAGCCTAAAATTGAAGCAAGAAGAGGTACAAGCACACAAAGGAAAGCATTTTCTGTGTTACCGTACATCTCATAGAAGAAAGCACCGATAATACCGGATATACCGCCGACGTACATAATACCGGGAATACCGAGATTCAGATTACCGGATTTTTCGGTGATGATTTCACCTGTTGAGCCGAAAAGAAGAGGAATACCCTGAATTACGGCCTGTCTGAAAAAGTGGGCAATTGCAAAAATCATTTCTTTACCTCCTTGCTGTGCTTTGTACGTAAGATCACTTTATAGTTGATAAAGAATTCACTGCCTATAATAAAGAATATGATGATACCTGTAAGAATATCTGCAACACTCTGATTGAGGTTGAAGGAAGATGCGATTTCACTTGCACCGATTTCAAGGAAGGAGATAATAAATGAAGTGAACATCATAATGAAAGGATTGAACTGAGCAAGCCAGGATACCATAATAGCTGTAAAGCCGTCACCGCCTGCTGTTTCCGTTGAAATGGAGTGGTCAGTACCTGCAACGAGAAGGAAGCCTGCAAGACCGCAGATAGCACCTGAAACTGCCATAGTACGGAGAATAACCTTTTTAACGTCAATACCGATATATCTTGCTGTGTTTTCACTTTCACCGACAACGGAAATTTCATAGCCGTGCTTTGAGTATTTAAGATACACATAAATTATAAGCATAATAAATACTACAATGAAAATATTGATAAGATATTTCTGACCGAAAAGGTCGGGAAGCCATCCGGCTTTTGTCTGACGGTTGATAACACCGACAACCTGTGAGCCGGTGGGAACCCACACAGCAATCATAAAGGATGTAAGCTGAATAGCTATATAGTTCATCATAAGAGTGAACAGTGTCTCGTTGGTTTTGAAATGTGCCTTGAAGAAAGCGGGAACTATACCCCAGATCATACCCGAAACAACGGCAGCAACCAGCATAACCGCATAAAGGGCAACTCCGTCAAGTCCGGTGCAGAGATATTTCATACACGCTGCAGTAGCAAGACCGCCAATGAGCACCTGACCCTCAGCACCGATGTTCCAGAATTTCATCTTGAACGCAGGTGTAACCGCAAGGGAGATACAAAGGAGAATTGCAACCTCCTGAAGCATCTTGAGGAATTTCTTTGAAGAGCCAAAAGAGCCGTCAATCATTTCCTTGAAGAATTCAAGAGGATTTATATCAGTAAGAAGTACAACCAGACCTGCACAGACAAAAATGGAAATCACAATAGCTCCGAGTCTTATGCACCATGCCTTCCATGCAGGTATAGCACCGTTTTTTGCGAACCTTACAAGAGGCTCATGCTTTTTTGTCATATCAGCCATGGATTTCACCTCCTGAAGTTGTCATAAGAACACCGATTTCTTCCTTGGTAGTGTTTCTTGCATCAACAATACCCGAAATACCGCCTGAGCTGATAACCATAATTCTGTCACACAAATCAATAAGCACGTCAAGGTCTTCACCTACAAAGATAATTGAAGCACCTGTCTGCTTCTGCTCATTGAGAAGATTATAAATCATATATGAGGAATTGATATCAAGACCTCTTACGGGATAAGCAACCATAAATACTGTAGGTGAAAGAGCAATTTCACGTCCTACAAGAACCTTCTGTACGTTACCTCCGGAAAGACGGCGTACGGGAGTTTTTGCGCTGGGAGTCACAACGCCCAGATCCTTAATAATTTTATCGGCAAGGTTTTTAGGCTCTTTTCTTTCAAGGAAAGCAGATTTACCTCTTCTGTAGGAACGGAGCATCATATTATCAATAATATCCATATTACCTACAAGACCCATACCGAGTCTGTCCTCGGGAACAAAGGAAAGACGGACACCGAGATTTCTTATCTGAAGAGGAGTCTTGTTTCTCAGATCTTCAGTTTTACCTGTCTCGGGATCAATATAATGAATCTTACCGCTGTCAAGCTTCTGAAGACCGGCAATAGCCTCAAGGAGCTCTCTCTGACCGCTTCCCGAAATACCTGCAATACCTAAAATCTCACCTGATTTTGCAGTAAAGCTTACGTCGTGAAGCACATAATTTCCCTCACGGTTACGGCAGTTAAGACCTTCAACAACAAGTCTGTCTACAGAGTTTTCGGGCTCTGTACGGTCAATATTAAGCTCGACCTTTTTACCTACCATCATCTGTGTAAGCGCAGCCGCATCAGTTTCACAGGTGTTTACCGTACCGATATATTCACCCTTTCTGAGAACTGAAACTCTGTCAGAAACCTCAAGAACCTCGTTAAGCTTATGTGTGATAATAACAATAGCCTTACCGTGCTCACGCATAGTCTTAAGAACAGAGAAAAGCTTTTTTATTTCCTGAGGAGTAAGAACAGCTGTAGGCTCGTCAAGAATAAGAATGTCAGCGCCTCTGTAAAGAACCTTGATAATTTCAACGGTCTGCTTTTCGGAAACAGACATTTCATAAATCTTTTTATTGATATCAATTGAAAAACCGAACTGATCACAGGTCTTCTGAATATCTGCACTTATCTTTTTAAGATCATACTTTTCTTTACTGTCAAGACCAAGAACAATATTTTCCGCAGCAGTAAAGATATCAACAAGCTTGAAGTGCTGATGAATCATGCCGATTTTGTACTCGAAGGCATCTCTGGGTGAACTGATTGTCACCTCTTTGCCATCGATAAAAATCTGACCTTCATCGGGATAGTAAATACCGGAAATCATGTTCATAAGGGTAGTTTTACCACTTCCGTTTTCGCCGAGAATTGCAAGAATTTCGCCCTTGTTCACCGTAAGATCAACATTCTTGTTTGCAACAATCTGACCGAAGGTTTTGGTAATTCCCTTAAGCTCAATAGCAGGAATCTTTTTTTCCATTTATCTTCCTCCTGTTTTTTAATTCTTAAAGATAGTCAGAAGCAATTTTCCGAACATCTTTAAAAACTAAAATTTACGGGCGAAGTATTAAGGCTCCGCCCGTAAAAAACTTTTTAGAATAAATTATTCTGTGATACCGTCGATGATGATATCGAAGTAGGGAGCACTTCTCATACCGTCAACATTGGATTCTGCGAAAACACCGTCGATGATAACTTCTGTATCAGGTGTGAAAGCTTCGTCAGAAATAACGTCAGCCATGTAGCTTGTAAGAGTTTCGCCGTTAACTGTGAAGTTAGCTGTATCAAATACCTTGATTGAGCCTTCTTCGAGCTTAGCCTTAGCAGCGTCGATAGCTTCCTGTGTGCCTTCAGCAGCAACATCAGCATTAAGAGCTGTAAGAGCAACTGAGCCTGTAGCGATTGTACCGCACCAGTCTGCAGGGATAGCTGTGTCCTTAGCTGTTGCTTCAGCGATGAGCTTGAAGTAAGGAGTCCAGTCAATCTTTGAAGAAATAAGAGCTGTTGTGGGGCCAAGGTTGCTTGTATCTACGTTGTAAGCAACGTTGGGAACTTTCTTTTCTTCACAAGCCTTGGGAGCGCCTTCTGAGTCAGCGTGCTGGCTGATAAGGATGCAGCCTTCACCGATGAGTGCGTCTGCTGCTTCTTTTTCAAGAGCGATGTCAAACCATGAGTTTGTGTACTTAACCTTCATTGTAACTGTGGGGCAAACGCTCTTTGCGCCAAGGTAGAATGAAGTAAAGCCTGACTTAACTTCAGCATAGGGATAAGCACCTACGTAGCCCATCTTTGCTTCGTCTTCTGTGATGTCACCGTTAGCGATCATTTCGTTGATCTTCATACCTGCAACGATACCTGCAAGGTAACGGCCTTCATAGATTGATGCGAAAGCGTTGTGGAAGTTTTCGATACCTGCTGTCTTAGCGTTGGTACCTGTTGCGTGACAGAATTCAACGTCTGCGTATTCTTCAGCAACTGTCATGATGTAGGTCTCGTGACCGAATGAGTTAGCGAAGATAACGTTACAGCCGTCTTCAGCTAATTCTTCTGCTGCCTGTGCACATGAATCGTCTTCAGGGATGTTAACCTTGATTACAAGTTCGAAGCCGAGTTCTTCAGATGCAGCCTTTGCAGCCTGAATGAAGTTAGAGTCGTAAGTTGAGTTTTCGTCGTGAAGACAGATAAGACCCATCTTTACTGTTGAATAATCAACTTCTGTTGCTGCAGCTGTTGTATCATCTGCAGCTGCTGATGTTGTTGTGTCTTCTTCGCCGCCGTTGCCGCCACATGCTGCAAAAGCAAAGAGCATTAATGCTGCGAGAAGAACTGCAAGAATTTTTTTCATAGCTTTTTCCTTCCTTCCGGAATTTTTTTATTTTTACCGATTACTCGGTAATTTACTTTCTGAATGTGACTGCATCGTCACTCATTGACTCTACGATTGCAAGAGATTCGACTCTTACACCCATATCTCTGATTTTCTTACCGCCCAGCTGGAAGCCCTTTTCAACGGCAATAGCACAGCCCTGAACGGCAGCTCCCGCCTGTTTACAAAGATCAATAAGACCGATAAGAGCATTGCCCTCAGCAAGGAAGTCGTCAACTATAAGCACCTTATCGTCTTTGCTGAGAAAGTCCTTTGAAACAATTACATCATATGTAGTTCCGTGTGTGAAGGACTCAACCTGTGTTTTATAAACACTGTTTGCAATATTCTTTGTCTTTGTTTTCTTTGCAAATAAAACAGGACAATCAAAAAACTGCGCAATTATACAAGCTATACCGATGCCAGAAGCCTCGATAGTAAGAACTTTGTTAATTTCGCAGTCACTGTATAATCTTTTGACTTCCCTACCCATTTCATTAAGTAAGGATACATCAATCTGATGATTGAGGAATGAATCCACCTTGAGAATATTACCGGGAAAAACCTTTCCGTCCTTAGCAATTCTCTCTTCGAGAAGTCTCATCTGAATCACCCTCCGCTTCAAAAATGCACTGAAGGAAAATTTATCCCCTCAATGTAAACATTTTAACAAAACACGACGGATTTTGCAATAGAAACCCCCATAAAAGAAAATAAAAATAAACCCCTGCTCTTTGGTAATTTTCACCAAAGAAACAAGGGCGTTTTTCCGTCAGGTTTTTCTGAGAAATTCCTTTGAACAGTGAGGACAGCTGATTTTAATTTTACCCTTACCCTTAGGCACACGGAGAGTTTTGTGGCACCGGGGGCAATTGTAGTATTTATGATCCTTGTCGTTGTGCTGACTGACCTTTTTCATTACAAGTCTTTTTGCCGGCTCAATAAGCTGAAGGAACTTCATATTTTCTCTGCTTCTTGCCTCGTGGTTTTTAGAAAGAGCTCTTACGGCAGCGGCAATATAGAATACCGAGCCTATATAACTTACAAAAGCTATCTTATAAAGAAACAGCGAAAGAATCATCGTTATAAGGGCACCCGTAACAATGAGGCATATATTCAGCGCATCATTTCCGTAACGCCCGTACATAAACTGTCTTATTTTATTAATCATAATAATCCTCCGTAAGAAATTGTTGTTACTGTTATACCGTTCTTTATCAAAAATAACCTTAAACTTTCGTTATCATTTCAAGTTCTTCTCCACTGAGCTCTCTGCACTGTCCCTCAGAAAGACTTTCATCAAGGGGCAGATTTCCCATTTTCACTCTTCTCAGATCCACAACCTTATTTCCAAGAGCAGCAAACATTCTCTTTACCTGATGATATTTACCCTCATGGATTTTTATTTCGGCTACGGGAGGCTCGTTTTCTATCATTCTTACCTGAGCCTCAAGGCAGAGTGTTCCGTCCTTCAGCTCTATTCCCTCTCTGAATTTTCTGATATCCTCTTCGGTTACAGTCTTCAGAAGAGTAGCGTGATAGGTTTTAAGTATGTGGTTTTTCGGTGAAAGTATACGGTGTGCAAAATCACCGTCATCAGTAATAAGTACAAAGCCTCTTGTGTCTCCGTCAAGTCTTCCCGCCGGGAAAAGACCTTGTCTGAAAAGCTCGGGAGGAACTAAATCCACAACGGTTTTCTGATTTCTGTCTTCCGAGGCAGAAATCACACCCTGAGGCTTATTGAGCATAATATAGATATGCTTTTTATATCCTATATTCTCGCCGTCTACAGTGATAACCGCCTTTTCGGGAGATATTTTCATATCTGCACTTTTTACAGCCTCTCCGTCTACGGTAATTTTTCCGCCTCTGACAAGCTTTTTTACCTCCGAGCGTGAATACTTACCCTGAGACGCAATAACCTTATCAAGTCTTTCCATTTTACTTTATCCTTGTAATCTTTTCACCCTTGACAAAAAATACTCTTTTTGCATAGGGGAAAAGGAATTTGTCATTGTATGAATCTGTGTAAAAATCATCAATTGTTTCGTCGGGATATGCCTCACGGAAAAATTCGATTTTTCTTTCCCTGAAGCAGCCTCTTATAAATTTACCTGTTTCAAGATCAAACTCCGTACCGAGATAGTGCTTGATTCCGAGTCTGTCGCAGATTTCCTTGACCATAAAATTCGGTGAAGCCGTTATAATAAGGTCGTCTTCCTTCTGTATTTTCTTATAAAAAGGCTTTATTCTCTTTTCGTTCTTATCCCAGAATTCCTTTACTATCTCTTCAAAATCAACATCGTGAGAGGCAAAATAATCCTCGAACACATAGCCGAAGCTCTTGATAATATCGTCAAAAACAATCTTTTCCTTATGATAATTTCTGAGAGTTTTAAGAACGAAGGGAAGATATTTTATAAGTGAAGGCTCTTTTTTAAGATAAAAGAGAAAGAAATGCAGGGAAGAATCCCCCTCATAAATAGTATCGTCAAAATCGTATGCGTTCATACTTTCTTCCTTTCCGACCGGGCTTTTTCAAGTGAAAGATAACTGTCTTTTACTATACCCAGCTTTTTGAATATAATATGGAATATCAGAGATAATACTGCAGGTGCAATAAAATGCATCACAGCTATCATTATAATCGTTTCTGTAGTTCCTGCGCTTTCACTCATTGCCGAATAAGCACCGAACTGACCTACAAGACCGCTTGTGCCCATACCTGCGCCTGAAGGAGTGTTGGTCATTTTAAGAAGGCAGGTTGAAACGGGACCTAAAACTGCACCGGCAAGAGTAGGTGCAAGAAGAATCTGAGGATGTCTCATAATATTTCCGAACTGAAGCATACTCGTGCCAAGGCCCTGAGAAACAAGACCGCCGACACCGTTAGCCTTAAAGGATGTAACGGCAAAGCCCACCATCTGTGCAGCACAGCCTACCGCAGCAGCACCGGCTGCAATACCTTCTATCCCAAGCATTATACAGATAGCTGCCGAAGAGATAGGTGCCGTAAGAGCAAGACCTACAAGAACGGCAACGCTTATACCCATAGGAAAAGGATGAAGCTGAGTTGCGCTGTTGATAATTTCGCCGAGACCGGACATAAGCTGAGAAAGGTAAGGACCTACAAAGCTGCTGACAAATCCCCCTGCTACAATAGTCACGATAGGAGTCACTACTATATCTATTTTAGTCTTGCCTGCAACAAGACCTGCTATTTCATTGGCAACAAGAGCAGCAGCATAAGCTCCGACGGGACCGCCGAGATTATAACCGAATGCGCCTACGGCTATACACGAAAAAACAACCAGTGGCTTTGAGCCGAGTCCGTAAGCAATGGCTGCACCGATTGCACCGCCGACTACGGGTGAGGATGCAGAAAGGACCTCAGAAAAGGTTGCAAGAATTTCGAGATGGGGAATTTTTGCAATCTGACTTATAATAAGCCCCACTATAAGAGAAGAGAACAAGCCTAAAGCCATATAGCTCATAGCATCAACAAAATAACGTCTGAAATACCTTTTTACCGTTTTCATTGTTTCCCTCTTTTCTGCACATACTTATTTAATTATACCTTTTCCGGACAGAATAATCAATAGCTTTTCAGCAAAAAGAAAAGGTTCGGCATCTATTGACAACCGAACCTGTTTATTTTTTCTTCAGATACTTATTTCTCAGCGGAGCTGTCTTCTCTGATTTTTCTTTCTTCAAGAGTTTTTGCAATCTCTGCAAGAGTTTTTTCGTTAAGATTATAGAACAGAACGGGAACTATAGCAAGAACGCAGGAAATAACCGTTGTTATAATCATAACATTGAATATAGGTGTTCTTACCGCTTCATCAAAAAGCACATCGTAGTCATTATGCAGACCGAAGTGACGGTAGAAATAAGGAAGAATAAGACCTGTTACAAGACCTACGGCAGAAACAATCATACCGCCGAACTGAGTGATAAAGCCTTCAAGTCTTTTACCGGTTTTCCACTGCTGATAGTCGAAAATATCTGCCGTAATTGATGCACAGATAACACCGTCACCGCCGACAGCAAGAGTAGCAAGATAAAGAGAGCCGAGGAAAAGAACGGGGCTTGAAGAGGTGAAAAGCATAAGCACGGCAAAAACACATCTTACAGCATTGAAAAGAATAAGACAGTTGCGCTTACCGATTTTCTTAGCAAGCAAGGGAGCAAGAAGCATACCGGGAACAGAAGCCGTACCGATAACCGCATTCATAATACCGAGAACTGCGTCACTTTTTATAACATATGCACAGTACCATACAAGTATTGAGCCGATGCTGTACTTCATAGAGCCGAGAATATTATAGAGATAAAAAAGCCAGAAATATCTGTTTCCGTAAAGAGACTTTATACCTTCACTGAATTTAACCTTTGCTACATAGTCCTTGGCAACAACTATTTTTTCCCTTGTTCCTCTGAAGGTCCAGACACTAAGTGCAATACCTATAACCGAGAAAACAGGGAAGAGAACTCTGTAAGCCGTAAAGCCTCTCATACCTCCGTCAAAAAGTCCGGCAAGGACGGGCAGAATAATATTTACAATTGACGGACCAAGAGAATAAATAAACTGACTTACGGAGAGCAGACTTGTTCTTTCACTGCTGTCGGGGGTAAGCACCTGAGCAAGAGATGAAAAAGCCAGTGCATATATAGACTGGAATATCATTGCAAAGGTGTAGATGGTACAGAGAACAAGACATTTCACTGTATAGTTGAGTGAATTGGGAATAAATGCCATAAGGCAGATAAGAAGTGCCGCCGGAACACCTGTCAGAATAAGATAAGGACGGAATTTACCGTATTTTGTATTGGTATTGTCAATAAGCATACTGACAAAGGGGGTTTTTATAAGATTAATAATTGTAACAAAGGTGGACATCCATGCAAGATGCACCGGATCAATACCGTAAGCTGAGCCTACCAGAAGACAGCTTGCCGTAAGTCCCACATATCCGAAAATGGAGTTTATAGTATTTACACCGATACCTCCGAAGGAATAAGCGGCAAATTCCTTATAGGGAATATGCTTGCCCTCAGGGGGTGTGTTCCAATTCGCAGGGATTTGCTTAAGCATAAAAATAAGCTTTCCGAAAATGTTATTGCTCATATTTTCTCTCCTTTTCTGCATCAAAGCAGCTTCCTTATCTTTGATTTTAACTGTAAGAGTATATATTTGTCAATACTAACAGAAAAATCCCGCAACATACATTGCGGGATTTTAAGATATGCTTTTTTATTTCCAGATAACCCAGAGAAGAAGATATCCTGTAATAACTGCTGCAAGAGTAAAGGGTACACCGAATTTCATAAAGGTTGTTGCTTTAACCTCATGACCTTCTTTTCTGAGGATACCGATACCTGCGATATTTGCACTGGCGCCGATAGGAGTAAGATTACCGCCGAGAGTAGCGCCGCAGAGAAGACCGTAATAAAGAAGCGTGGGCTCAATACCAAGATCTCCTGCAATAACAGGAACGATAGAAAGCATTGTTGCTGTATAGGGAATATTATCAATAAATGCAGAAAGGATAACGCTCATCCATACTATTATTGAATATACAAGGAAGGTTGAGCCTGAGCCGAGAGAAGCAATTGCGCTGCCGATAACATCAATAACGCCTGCACTCTTTACACCGCCGATAACAACGAAAAGACCTGTAAGAAGAACTATAGTATAATAGTCAATCTCCTTGAATGCATTTTTTACAATTTCCTTATTCTTTTTAACAAAGAGCTCACGGATAATACCTACAACGAAGAATGCGATACAGATAATACCGTTTGTGATATCAGGCTTATAGAACTGACCCTCAGCTGCTGCATCCTTGTAAGGAATGAATGAAACAGCGATAAGAGAAAGAACAGTGCCTACAAGAAGAATTGTGGGGAATTTATCCTCAACAACCGTTCTGCCCGAAAACTCAATTTTACCATTTTCCTTACGGAACATAAATAAAATGATAAGGGCACTTACAAGCGCACCTGCCTGAACTACCCAGAACATACCTACATGACCGTCATGGACAAAGAAATCCGAGAAGTCAAGATTTGCTGCCTTTGCAAGAAGAATTGATGTTGTGTCACCCACAAGTGTTGCCGCACCCTGAAGGTTTGAGGAAACAGCGATACAGATAATAGCCGGTACAGGTGAAACGTTGACCTTTTTACAGAAAGCAAGAGCTACAGGGGCAATCATAAGAACAGTTGCTACATTGTCAACAAACGCCGAAACAATACCTGCAAAAAGTGAAAGGGCAACAACAACCCATTTCATATTCGGCATTTTTGAAATAAGAATATCAGACATAAGCTGGGGCATTTTTGATTCGATGAACAGATAAACCGTACCCATAGTACCTGCAATCATCATAATAACATTCCAGTCAATTTCTGATAAAGCATCAGCTACCGAATAGCTGAATGTACCCGAACCGAGGCTGAAAAATCCTTCGCCGAACAATCCGGGATTCACTGAAGCTATAACACCGAGTACAACAAATACAAGTGCTGAGCCGACAGTGACATAAGGTCTGATTTTCTGAAACGCCAGCATAAGAACGTATGTGACGGCAAAGATAATCAGAGCGGTAATAGTGATTGAACTCATTTTGACAACTCCTTTAGTTAAATAACGTCCGGGCGTGTCTGTACAAAAAAATAAAATCCACCTCAAGCGAGTGGATTTCAAAGGTCCGAAAAAGCTCTCCGTTGCCCCACAGAGAGAAGATCATACCTGCAATTCACAACAAATAGAATACTTTTGTATTCTATGACAGACTCCACCACTTATCTGAACTGCAAGAAGGATTATACTACACTTAAAAGACAAAAGTCAACTGTTAAAGCTGACTTTTTTTCAAAGGTATTCATTTTTTCTCATTAAATATCCTCCAGCCTGAGACTGTCACCGCAGTCAATAAGCTTTTTGAAAACAGGATGCTCCGTACCTGTTTTGTTGGGTGAATGATATGTAAGGAAAAGGTCTTTACCGTTGCTGAAAATCATACCGTGACCTCCGTCATCTGTGACAAGAGGCGCCATATGTTCAAAATTCATACCGATTTCTCCGTCCCTGAACTTCACAAGACACTGGGCATATTTTCCTTTAAGATGGGTAGACCAGAGCATAAAAAGCTCATCGGTTTTACTTCTGTACATAAAGGGACCGTCAGTAATATAATGCATACCCCACAGCTTCTTTTTTACATAATAGGGTGAAGATGCAGAAAAAAGTGTAACCGGCTCTCCCGCAAGTCCCGTAAGATCATCCTTAAGCTCGGCATAACACATTGTACCGTCAATAATCTGCGTATGCTCATGGCAGAAAACAAGATAAGGCTTTGAGTCCTTACCGATATAGAGACTTCCGTCAAGACACTCCCACTCATCGGGAGTAACAGCATCCTTACTGTGAGGCACAAATGGTCCCACAGGGCTGTCAGAAACAAGTGTAAATGTACCTCTCAGACCTTTTTCTCTTGTAAATGTAGCAAACATATAATATCTGCCTTTATACTTATGCACCTCGGGCGCCCAGTTAACCTCTCTGTTCATTCCGTATTTCACAGAATTAAAGCACTCCTGAGGCTCACTCCAATTTTCAAGGTCAGAGGATGTATAGACATCAATTCCGCCGACACGTCTGCCGAAATGCTTTGCTCTTGTACCGTAAAGATAATATGTGCCGTCCTCGTAAACTACAAAAGGATCACGGATATTAATATCGCTTGTTTTCATTTGTATTCATCTCCCGCATTTTTTATTTATACTAACACAGAACATTCTGTTTGTAAATACTGATATCTGTTCTGCTGTTTACAACAAAAATGACGGCAAAAATATCTGCCGTCTTAATTAAAATATTATTTGCGTACAAGAGAAACAACACATTCGACTGTAATTTTTTCATTCGGAAAAGATACCTCAACATTACTTCCGTCATTCCCGTCAAAATAGATAGGAATACGGAACTTTATCTTTTTCAGTATCTGTCCGTTTTCAGTCGGTTCGGGGTTAATCTCGATGCGTTCAATAAAGCTACCGAGAAACTCTTTCTTTTCCGCATCAGTGAACTTTGGATATATTATATCAAAGTATAACAAAAATTGGTATACCTTTTCCTGAGAAATTTTGTCTTTACGGATATTTTCAAGTTTTTCATAGATGGCAGCCAATTCTTTTTCCGTTTCATCTATATCACGGTACAAGCTATCAAGCCTAATTTGCATATCGTCATATTTCTTGTTATAGAACTCGTCAAACACATCAAGGCTATCCATAGTTTTACCGAGCTTTTCTTTTGCCATATTAAGCTGACGGAGCTTCTTGTTGAGAGTTTCAATCTCCGTTTCAATTTCGGTAGTATCAATTCTTGCGTTAATCTTTTGCTTGATTGCTTCTTCAAATTTTGGATTTTTAACTATTCTTGATATAAACTCCTCAACAGCAGAGTTTACTCTTTCCTGATGAATCTGTTTTTTATAGGTACATTTGTGACCGTCAAGCTCCAATCTGTGCTTACAGGCATAATACCAATAATCGCGGTAGAAAGAGCCGTCCTTTTTTCTCTTTCTGTTTACGCTACCGTACATAGGCTGACCGCATTCGGGACAGCAAACAATTCCCGAAAGCAAGTGCTGATGTTCAAGGCTGTATACTTTCTCATTCTTAATGCCTGTTTTCTTTCGCTTTGCCTGTGCTAAAAGCCAATCTTCTTCAGATATGATAGCATCGTGTACACCGTCATAAATCGGGTATTCGTCCTGCTTTACAATATGGTATTCGTTTCTAGCTCCGTTTACCTTTTCAGTTTTTCTTCTTCCATATGCTAACTTGCCGCAGTAAACAGGGTTATCAAGAACAAGCTTAACAAAGTGTGCAGAGAATGTACTGAGTGTACCGTTCTGCCTTTGCTTCTTTTCATATCCGTGTTGATTAAGATATTTGGCAATACCGTTTGCTCCCATATTAGTGTGGATGAACTTGTCATAGATAACCCTGATTGCCTCGGATTCATCCTCTGCAATTTTTAATTCGCCATTCTCAAGATAGTAACCGTAAGGTGCAAAGCCGCCGTTCCACTTACCTTCTCTCGCCTTTTGCTTTCTGCCTTCCATCGTCTGAACAAGAATATTCTCACGCTCAATTTCAGCAACGGCAGATAAAACCGAAATCATCAGTTTACCGCTGTCCTTCGAACTGTCTATACCGTCTTCAACACAAATAAGGTTTGCACCATAGTCCTGCATAATCTGTAAAGACGAAAGCACATCAGCAGCATTTCTGCCGAAACGGGACAACTTGAAAACAAGTACATAATCTACACCATCTTTACCGCTTTCAATATCACTGAGCATTCTTTGAAATTCTGGTCTGCCGCCTATATTCTTACCCGAACAACCCTCGTCACTATATATACC
>JAZRQQ010000088.1:0-9634 GCA_045649935.1 Acutalibacteraceae bacterium
TGGATGAGGATAAAATCCGCAATAACTGCCGTGTTTACAAAAAAGCAATGAGTGAAAGCTTCGGTGTGGACAGCTTCCCTGTTTATGCAGGAAAAGCCGCTTGTTTCAAAAGAATGTATGAAATAATGAAAGAGGAAAATATGGGTGTTGACCTTGTTTCCTCAGGTGAAATTTATACAGCTTTGAAAGCAGGGTTCCCGATGGAAAAAGCTTTCTTCCACGGTAACAACAAAACCGATTGGGATATCAGCTTTGCAATGGATAACGGTGTAGGCTATTTTATGGTTGACAATATGTGTGAAATGAAGGCTATTGATGCTCTTGCAAAAGAAAAAGGTATCACACAGAAGGTTATTCTTCGTCTGACTCCCGGTATTGATCCTCATACCTATGCTGCTGTTGCAACAGGTAAGGTTGACTCAAAGTTCGGTATTGCTATCGAAACAGGTCAGGCAGAGGAGTTTGTAAAGGAAGCTGTCGGACTTAAGAATATTGAGATTATGGGCTATCACTGCCACGTAGGCTCTCAGGTTTTTGACGAAGAAGGCAGTGTATATCTTGATGCTGCTACAATTATGCTTGAATTTGCAGCAGCTATGGCTGAAAAGTATTCTCTTGCTCTTAAGATACTCAATATGGGCGGAGGATACGGCGTGCGCTACACTGATAAGGATGCCGAAATGGATATTCCCGGAAATATCCGTGCCCTTGCAGAGCATATCCGTAAGACAGCTGACAGACTCGGTATTCCTATGCCGAGGGTGCTTATGGAGCCGGGCAGAAGTATCGTTGCCGATGCAGGTATGACTCTCTATTCTGTAGGAACTCTTAAGGAAATTACCGGCTATAAAAACTATGTTTCTGTTGACGGAGGAATGACCGATAACCCGCGCTTTGCTCTTTACGGTTCAAAATATACTCTGTGTCTTGCAAACCGTATGAATGATGAAGCAGATTTCCGTTGTGATGTTGTAGGAAGATGCTGTGAAAGCGGAGATATCATTCAGCCTGATGTCCTTTTACCTAAGCCCTGCAGAGATGAAATTATAGCCGTGCTTACAACGGGCGCATATAATTACTCTATGGCTTCTAACTATAACCGTATACCGAGACCTCCCGTTGTAATGCTCAGGGACGGTATGGATTTTGTTGCTGTCAGAAGAGAGAGCTTTGAGGATTTAGTTAAAAATGATGTTATTTAAATAATAAGAGGTCACATTGTGACCTCTTGTTTATTTATTACGATTTTTTTAAGAAATATTTTGTAAATGTAAAAAGTATTGAGTTTTCAGCAATTTTGAGGTAAAATAAAGAGAATAAGAAAGAGGAGGAAGAAATGGACGATATATATTTTTCTGATAAAAAGAAAAAGTTTGACAGAGAGTCTCCTGCAAATTCAAGGAGAATCAGCTCTGATGAATTTATAGATACAGATTATTTCAATGAGAATTTTAATCTCGATTTCAAGAAGAACGGTGCCTCACCTGCCTTTTCACAAAAGGAAAGATTTTCAGTAAAGCTTCCCGAAGAGGGCAGCACTGCTGACAGAACACCTAAGGGTAAGCCGGTTTCTGCTTTTGGTGAAAGCTTTGAGCCTCCCGTTTATAAAAGAGAAAATGTGACCTTTGAAAGTGATGCGGCAGAGCATCTGACGGGCATCAGCAGAGATTTTTCTCTTAACGATAAAGCTACAGAAGGAAGTGTAAATATGCCTTCGCAGAATAACCGTAATGTCCGTCAGGGCACACACACAGCCTCATCACCTCAGCACAGAGGTACAGCCCCTCAGAGAGCACCTCAGAGAAGTCCTCAGAGAGGAGCAGCTCCGGCAAGAACACCCCAGGGACAGAGAGTGAGTAATAACGTGGCTCCGAAGCCTGTAAGAATGTCAAGGGAAGGCTCTTCCCACCGACCTCCTCCAAAGCCGCCGGTATCAAAGAAAAAGATAATTGCTTTATCTGTTATGGGTGTAATTCTTTTCCTTTTTGTGCTGCTTGTGGGCTTAGGCTTATCTGCACTCGGCGGTCTCGATTATGATGACAGCATTGTAGAAAATACTTATGTTGACGAAAGCACACTTATGTCAAGTGATGACGTTATCAATATTCTTTTCATAGGCACAGACGGAAGAGGTGACGTGGAAGGCAACCGTTCGGATACTATGATGCTCTTCTCTATTGATAAGCGGAATAAGAAGCTCAAGCTTACCTCGTTCTTGCGTGACAGCTATGTATATCTTCCCTCGAAGGGTTATAATACAAAGCTCAATGCAGCATTTACCTATGGCGGAGTACAGCTGGTTATGGACACAATTGAATATAATTTCGGTATAAAAATTGACAACTATATTATGGTTAATTTCAAGGTGTTCAGACAGTTCGTAAATCTTCTTGGCGGTATTACTATTGACGGAGTTACGGAAGCTGAAGCTAAATATATGCGTGAAGAGGTAAAGATTCCGGAAATAGTGGAAGGCACTAACCATATGACCGGTAAAATGGCTCTCTGGTACTGCCGTATAAGATATATAGATAACGATTTCAGAAGAACAGAAAGACAGAGAAAGGTTATCACAGCTATTGTGGGCAAAACACTCAGAACCAATCCCTTCAAGCTTATTAAAATTGTAAAAGAGGTTCTTCCTAATATTTCAACGGATGTTTCTCAGAGTGAGCTTATCGGCCTTGCCGTAGGCGCTGTGTTCAGATATCTTCATTACGATATTGATCAGCAGCAGATTCCTGCTGAGGGCACCTGGTCAAATGCAAAAATAAACGGACAGGCAGTTCTCAGAATGGATTTTGAGAAAAACAAAGAAATTCTCAGAAGCTACCTTTATGATAAGGAAAGCGATAAGGAAAAGGCTGAGTAAGAGCTTTACTGTAAAATGTGAAGATTAATAAGGATACTTCGGTATCCTTATTTTTTTTACTGCATAAATATTTTATTCTGATAAAAAATATAATATATGAAATAATCAGAAAGCGGTGTAAAAAATGAAAACCCCTGAAAATCTCCGTGAGCTTTTATTATACAGTGAAGAAAATTACAGAGACAGAACAGCTTTTCTTTTAAAGAATGAGGAGGGTACTCTGAAAACTGTTACCTATGAGAAATTCCGCAGTGATGCTGATTGTCTTGCTGCGTCACTCTGCAATATGGGACTGAAGGGTAAAAAGATTGCCCTTATGGGTGAAAACAGCTACGAGTGGTGTCTGAGCTATATGAGTATTGCAGGAGCAGTAGGCGTTGTTGTACCGATTGATAAGGAGATGCCTGAGGGCGAGCTTGAAAATATTATAGCCTTTGCTCAGATTGAAGGTATAATCTGTGACAGAAAAACAAGTACAAAAGCTCTTTCAGTAAGTCATTTTTCAAGTAAGGATATAACCATTGTCTGTACAGACAATGTAACGGGTACTGTTTTCTTCGGTGACCTTCTCAGAAAGGGTGAAGAGCTTTTAAAGGGTGAGGGCAGTTATTTTTATGAAAGCATTGACAAGGATAAAATGGCAGTGCTTCTTTTCACCTCAGGCACTACAGGTATGGCAAAGGGCGTTATGCTTTCCCATAATAATCTTTGCTCAGATTTAATATGCGTATCAAAGAGCATCAGAACAGAAAAGGATGATGTGAGTCTTTCCGTCCTGCCTCTTCATCATACCTATGAGGCAATTGCATTTCTGATGATAATTTATTCGGGTGGTGCTATAAGCTTCTGTAAGTCGGTACGTACCTTGCGCAGTGATTTTTCCTTCTACAGACCTACTGTTTTCGTGACGGTACCGCTTATGCTTGAAAAGCTTCACAGACGTATAATGGGTGAAATTGACAGTCAGGGCAAAAGAAAGAAGCTGCAGATGGTTTCTGCCTTTTCGGGAGCCCTGAGTGAAGAAAAGAAAAAGAAGCTCTTTTCTGATATTCACAGCTTTTTCGGCGGAAGGCTGAAAAAAATAATAGTCGGTGCCGCCGCACTTCAGCAGTCAGTGGCTGAGGATTTTTATCTTTTCGGCATCCCCGTTGTTATAGGCTACGGACTTACGGAATGTTCACCTATTGTTATCTGTAACACATTGGAAAATCTTACCTTTGATTCAATCGGAAAGCCTCTTCACGGTGTAGAGGTAATGATTATCGACAGGGATAAAAAGGATATAGGTGAAATCTGCGTCAGAGGACCTATGGTAATGCTCGGCTACTATAAAAATAAAAGAGCTACCGATGAGGTGCTCATAGACGGCTTCCTTCATACGGGTGACCTTGGCTATAGGGATAAAAACGGCAACTATCATATTACGGGAAGAAAGAAGAATGTTATTGTAACCAGAAACGGAAAAAATGTCTATCCCGAAGAGGTTGAATATTATCTGCTTAAAAGTTCTGTGATTTCCGATTGTATGGTATATGCCGAGGATGACCTTATTGTAAGCGCTCAGATTATTCCCGACGAGGAAGAGATACGGAAAAAGCTGCGAAGGAATGATCTTACAAAGAATGATATTGATAAAGCCGTGACAGAAGCTGTACGCCTTACTAACCGTAAATTACCCTCATATAAGAATATAAGAAAGGTAACCGTAAGAAATAAGGATTTTATCAGAACAACCACTCATAAAATCAAGAGGGGAGAAGAGGAAAACAAAGCATAAAATTATTTATTTTTTTTATATTTTTTAATATTTTTTATTGCAATTCTTCTGATAATGTTATATTATTTCTGTGACTGTTTAAAAAGCAACAGAGAGGAGAATCAGATTTGAAATTAGTAAGCGCTTTTTGTACCGCCTGGGGCGGACTTATGGGTGTGTGTGAACACATCAAGCTTGGTATTTATTCAAGACATGCAGTAGCTATTCAGAAGGGCACACTTATGAAGCTTATGCGTGATAACGAGACTACCGTGTACGGTAAAAAGAATAATTTTGATAAGGTAAAGAGTATAGAGGATTATCAGAAAACAGTACCTCTTTCAACCTATCTTGATTACGAGGATTATATTATGCGTATGGCGCAGGGTGAAAAGGGTCTTATTACCAACCGCTTTGTAAGACGTTTCACCGAATCATCAGGCAGCACGGGCAGAAGCAAGCTCATTCCTCTTTCAGGACTTTCCGAATGGACACTTATGTGCTTTGACGTCAGCGCTCCTGTCGGCTGTGCAGTAAAATATTACTGGAAAAAGGGTAAGCCCCTCCCCATTCAGAAGGGACTTCTTACAGCTGAGGCTTCAAGCCGTAAGCTTCCCGGCGGTGCAACAGCATCCTGCCTTTCTTCAATTCCCCTTCTTAATATGAAGCCTATTTCAAGCTTTTACAATACTTCACCGAAGGAAATTATGTTCCCCGACCCTGAGGCAGATATGGATATGCACTATTTCAAGCTCCGTTACGGTCTTATGCAGCGTGATATCAGCTATGTAGGTACAATTTTCATCACAACTCTTGAATCTATGTTCTTCTATCTTGAAAAAAACTGGAAGATGATCTGTGACGATATTGAAAAGGGCACAATCGATCCGAGTGTCAGAGTTCCTGCTGAAACAAGAGCTGCTCTTGAAAAGAAGCTTAAGCCTATGCCTGAGAGAGCTGCAGAGCTCAGAGCAGAATTCGAAAAGGGCTTTGATGTATCACCTATCGTTCCGAGAATCTGGAAGAAGTGCGGATGGATGTACGGTATGGGTACAGGCGCACTTCAGCATTACCAGAAGAAGCTCAGAAGATATATCGGCGAGGATATGGCTATTCACTATGTAGGCTATGCTGCAACAGAAGCACTTATGGCTGTGCCTATTGAAATGAATTCCTATGAATATGTAATTCTTCCCCACAATGCTTTCTTCGAGTTCCGTCCTCTTGATTCAGAAGAAACTGAAAAGCTTCTTACAATCAGCGAGCTTGAAGTAGGTAAGGAATACGAGGTTATTCTTACCAATCTCAGCGGCTTCTACCGTTATCAGATTGAAGACGTTGTAAAGGTAACAGGCTTCTACAATCAGCTTCCTAAGGTAACCTTCTGCTACCGTCTTAATCAGATTGCAAATATCAGCGGTGAAAAGATTAACCAGCTTGCTTTTGACGAGATTATGGGTAACTTCTCCGAAACCGTAAATGAGCTTTTCGTAGGCTACAGTATTTATCCCGACAGAAGCACATCACCCGGACACTATGAGCTTCTTATTGAAGGTACAAAGGAGCATACAAAGGAAGATGTGGAAAGATACAGCAAGCTCTTTGAAGAGGCACTCTGCAAGGGTAACGTTTCTGTAGGTCCCCTTATCAAAAGCGGTGCATTAGGTCACTGCAAGGTTAATTTCCTTCGTCACGGCACCTATGATGAATACCGTCAGATGCTCAAGGAAAACGGTGCAAATCTTAACCAGATAAAGCCCATAAAGGTAATCAGTGAAGCAAGAAAGGATTTCTTCTTCTCACGCATTGCACAGCCGGAAGAGGTATAAAATGGACATTCTCAAGCAGTACATAGAATCTCTCCCCGAAGGTGAAAGGGAGACTGCAGAAAAAAGAATAAATGAACTTACAAAGGTCGGCTTTACAGATAAACAGGTTATAGCCGACCTGCTTTCCTTTGAGAAAGAAAAGGGGATAAAGCCTACTAAAAAATCTCCTGCCCATATGTATGACAAGATGAACTATATGTGCCGTAAATATATGGACAGAATGGCAAGAGTTTCCGTAAAATATGATTTTATTCCCGATATAGACAAGCTCAGGGATATCATTCTTTGTATATTTGAGCTTTCACCTGTTTTTCACAGCAGCTTCAGGGACAATCATATTTCACCCTACTGGATAACTGAAAAATATACGGCAGAGGATATTTTCACGGTAAGTGAAACAGATAATCTTGACGAAACCGTAGACAGCTTCCTTGAGCAGTATATAGATTTCAGCAGCAACGTTCAGTTCAGAGTAGGCATTTTCACAAAAGGCAATGAAACAGCACTTGCTTTTTATTGGAATCATATGCTTATGGATGGCGGCGGATTTCATCAGTTCTTCCGTGATCTTTCCCGTGCTTACAGTGAATATGTGAACAAGGGTTCATTCACCTTTGATTTCAGAATCGGCACAAGACATCATAATGCAGTTTATAAGGAGATGTCTGCCGAAAAAGCTAAGAAAGCTAAAAAGCAGCTTGCCAATGTATCTCCGCGTGAGAAAAAATCTCTGCCCTTCACCGCAAGAGAAAAGACAGATTTTGCCCGTATAGTGCATAAGACAATATCAGCCGATATTTTTTCAAAGGCCTTCACTAAAGCAAAAGCTCTGGGCTCAACGGGAAACGATATGCTTATTGCCGTTTATGCCGATGCCTGCAAAAAGATGCTTGGCTTTGAAGGAGATATCAGCATTTCCAGCGCTCTTGATTTAAGGCGCCATATGAATAATCCCGACAATATCGGATACACAAATCATACAACCTTTATGCCCTGCACAATAGAAAGGGTAGGAGAGGACATTGCTGAAACTCTGAAGCTTGTAACGCAAAGCACAAAGAAGAGCAAGGAGGACGAATTTCTCGGACTTCACGGCTTACCTCTTCTCGATTTTGCTTATAATGCAATGATTTATGCTCAGGCAGAGCCAACGGTTAAATTCTTTTATAACAACGCCCGTTTCGGTCTGAGTAATATAGGAGAGCTTAATAAGGATTTTTATTCTCTTGACGGCAATGATCCTGTAAGCGGTTTTGTTGCGGGTGCAGCAAAGAAAAAGCCCTTCACCTTTGTAACGGCACTTACCGTAAGAGGTGTCCTTTATCTTACAATGTCCATTGAGGGCAGTGAGAAGGATGAAAAAATGGTAGGGGAATTCTTTGACAATATGGAAAAAGCACTCATAAGATTAGGTGAGAGCGAATAAAAATGATAAAGGGTATCGTTATAAATAAACGGTGCCCTTTTCTTTAAAAAAAGCAGAAAAACCCTTGACAAGACGTACCTAAAACAGTATAATTGAAAAGTCGTAAGACACGCCGGTGTGGCGGAATAGGCAGACGCAAGGGACTTAAAATCCCTCGGTGGCAACACCGTACCGGTTCAAGTCCGGTCACCGGCACCAATACCCGAAAACCTTAGTATTTACAAGGGTTTTCGGGTTTTTGTTTTGTCTGAAAACGCCCAAAAATCAGGCAAAAAAGTGACCTCAAAAAAGGGGCAAAAATGGGCACATCCCTCCAACATCCCTCCAAATTTCCGAGAAAAATTCTGAGACACCCTGTCGGAAAGCTGAAAATGATGTTGAAAAAACATTTTTTTGAAGCGGTTACAGCTTCGGAAAATGTTCTAAAATTGCATTTGCTGAGTCCACCTTTGACGAAAAATCAAGGTGCGTGTAAATATTCGAGGTGGTGGAAATATCACTGTGACCGAGCCACTCCTGAATATCTCTCAGATTTACTCCGTTTGAATACAAAAGACTTGCACAGCTGTGGCGTAAATCGTGGAAGCGGATTTTTCTTAATCCGTGTTTTTTAAGAAATTCGGGAAAGTATCGGGAAATATATCCCGGTGCTATGAGCTCACCGATTTGGTTTACATATACATAGTCAAGATAATCGGTGCAATATGATTTGCCGCAGAGCTTACGGTTATATTCCTGTTCTTCCTTCATCCTTAAAAGAAGCTTTTCAAAGGGCTCCACCATGGGAAGTGTGCGACAGCTTGATTTTGTTTTTGCACTGTCCTTGGGGAGCAGTTTTATTTTTCCGTCCACATTTACTTCCATTACAGTGTGCTTGATTGAAAAGGTCTTTTTGTTAAAGTCAACTGCACTCCATTTAAGACCTACAACCTCGGCTCGTCTGAGACCGTAAAAAGCTGCAAGTATAACGGCAAATTCGAGTGTATGTCCATTAACCTTTTCAAACAGCTCTTCTAGTTCCTCTGCATCGTATGCACTGCCTACGAAAGGCTCCTTCTTCGGTCTTTGCACTCTGTCAGCAGGGTTTACATCTATAAGCTCAATCATATAAGCGTGCTGTAAAGCCTTCCTTATATTTGCGTGACGGTGAATAACGGTGTTTGCCGTTACGCCTTTTACGCTCAGCTCATAGGTGTAGTAGTCCTGTATCTGTTTTGCAGTGAGTTCACGGAGCTTCAGCTTCGGGTGCTTTTCTTCAAAGTAAGGAATTATATCTCTTTTTACTGAGTAGCAGTAGCCGCTGTAGGTTGATGCAGATACGGAGTATTTAACCATTTCAAGCCATTCCAGAAGAAAGGTTGTGAATAGAATGTTTTTCTCATCCTTTGCTTCCTCTTCTTCCTTTCTTCTTTCTTCAAGCTCAAGAAGCTCGGCTTCCTTTTCTTTGATTGCTTCTCTGAGCATCAGCTCAGCTTTCTTTTTATTACCCTTTACGGGTAAACCTGTTGATTTTGAAGGTGTCTGCCTTTTACCGTTTTCGTCCTTGTAGTTGAAAACGATATGGTAGACACCGTTCTTTTCTCTTAGATGTACAGTTACCAATATTTGTCCTCCTGATAATACATTCATTTTATTTTTTTCTCTTGTCGTCATAATCTTCAACAAGACCTAAATACCTGAAAATTTCAATTTTCGGTACAAGGTACTTATTGGCGAGATATATACTTCTGATTTCTCCGCATTGCAGTAAT
>JAZRQQ010000089.1:0-8323 GCA_045649935.1 Acutalibacteraceae bacterium
CGCCGCCGCCCCTCCTACCGCTCTGTAAATTCATAAGCACCTCTTCCCCTCCACGCCGTAAAGTCTTTATTTAAAATACCGCTGAAAATAAAAGCAGACGAAACTGCCGTTTCATCCCACACTGTCGAAAAAGTCGCAAGAACAACAATGCCAAAAATATAATTTTTCAAGGATTAAATAGCTATAAAACCGGACGAAACATCGAATTTCGTCCGGTTTTGCATTGTTTTGCCCTTTTTTCACTCTCTCGGCAGTATGTCATCTTGTCAAAACTACCGTTTCATCTGCTGAAATTTTTATTGTTTATTCCTTCTTCTCCTCAGCTTCAGCCTCTTTCTCCGCTGCAGCTCTTTCAGCCATAACCTTTGAAGGAGATTTCCACAGATGAAGAATACCCTCATCGTTGAGAAGCTTGAGCATAATTACTATCATCGGTGCAATAAACACACCGAGCACACCGATAAACTTAAGACCGATATACATTATACATATAGTAAGGAATGGAGGCAGACCCAACTGAGCTGCAACGAATTTAGGCTCAATAATCTGACGGATAACGGTAATCGTAGCATAGAGTATACCAAGACCGATTGCAAGGCCGTAGTTACCTACAATAAGAGAATAAGCTGTCCAGGGAAGAAGAACAGTACCCGTTCCGAGAATAGGAACAATATCAATAACAGCCGTTACAAAAGAAATAATTGCAATATAATTGGAGGAGAAAACACCGAGAAGGCTGAGTACCGATAAGCCTACAGATAATTCTACAAAAGTGATACAGATAATAGCAAGATATGCCTTACCCATTTTACCCAGAGAGGACTTAAGCAGAGTTTTGGCTCTGATGAAATCCTTAGCTCTTTCGGCAGGAAGCTGACAGATAACAAACTCCGAAATAAGGTGGAAGTCAGCGGTCATAAAACAGGCAGCAACAAGAGAAATAACGGCAGCAATAACTACAGACGGAATCTGTCTTGCTGTGGAGATAACACCGGAAATAGGTGTAGTAATCCAGGAAAGACTGAAGGAGCTGCTTATGCTTCCCGTAAGCTCATCACCTGAGCCGGCAATCCATTCCCTGAGCTGAGTAAAGAGAGTTGATACGCCCTCACCGAGAGCACCGCTTATAAACGAAGGCAGATTGGAGACGAAATTCATAACTGCGCCCTCAATGGTGTCTATGAATTCATCAATATTCTGAAGCTCGAGAACTATATAGTCAATAAAGCCCTTGACCTCGGAAGCAATTCTTACACCGATAAGAGAAACAAGGAAAACCGTAACCGCAAGAAGACCCAGCACACAAAGAGTTGACGCAAAGCCTTTCTTCAGAGGAGTCTTTTTAAGAAGAAAATTTTTCGGCTTCTGAAGAACAACGGCGATAATGTAAGCAAAAAGAATGGGAAAAAGGGTACCCATTGCATATTTGAAAACAACCGCACTGAGTGTAAATATCAACGCATAGTAAATTATATTGGTTATAAATTTCTGCTTTCTTTCAACATCTGTCAATTCCAACACCTCTTTTTAAACAGAATATATATATTTTAACCTATCATCAAATTAAAATCAATCTATTTAATAAAAACTAAAAAAATTTTTAACTAAATACTTTCATTAATCGGTAAAATGTGATATTATACCCTTATATTTTTGTACGGAGACACTTTTTCGCCGTATAAAAAACGGAAAGGTCGTGAAAAAATGAACGTTGCAATTTTAGGCTACGGAGTTGTAGGCTCGGGTGTTGCCGAGGTTATCAGCAAAAATGCCGGTATTATGAAAAAGAACAGTAATGTTTCCTTAAGCCTTACTCATATTCTCGATATAAGAGATTTTGAGGACTGTCCCTTCAGTGATATAATGACTAAGGATTTCTACGATATTTTAAATGACAGCGACGTTGATATTGTTGTTGAAACAATGGGCGGAGTAAATCCCGCTTTCGAATTTGTTTCCAAGTGTCTTAAAGCCGGAAAGCACGTTGTTACTTCAAATAAGGAGCTTGTTGCTACAAGAGGCTTTGAGCTTTTAGAGATTGCAAGAAGAAAGGATGTAAACTTCCTCTTCGAAGCAGCTGTAGGCGGTGGTATTCCCATCATCAGACCTATCAGCCGCTGTCTTGCAGGTAACGATATCAGCGAGGTTGCAGGTATTCTTAACGGAACATCTAATTTCATTCTTACTAAAATGATAATGGAGAATATGAAATTTGACGATGCTCTCCGTATTGCTCAGGAAAAAGGCTATGCCGAAAAGGATCCCACCGCTGACGTTGAAGGCTTTGATGCACTGAGAAAGATATGTATTCTTGCTTCTCTCTGCTTCGGCAATCACGTTTATCCTGACGGTGTTTACAGTGAAGGTATTACAAAAATCACTCTTGAAGACGTTGACTTTGCTGCTGCATACGGCTCTGTAATCAAGCTTATTGCAAGAGCGAAGAAAATGGATGACGGTAAAATCAATCTTATGGTTTCACCCTGCTTTGTAAGAAACGAAAGCATGCTTGCAGGCGTCAACGGTGTATTCAATGCCTGTCTTGTAAGAGGTGACGCCGTAGGTGATGTTATCCTTTACGGTCAGGGTGCAGGCAAGCTTGCAACAGCATCTGCAGTTGTAGGTGACGTTATCGACTGTGCTTCAAACACCAAGGAAAGAAAATTCTTCGGCTGGGACGACAAGAAGGACGGCTTTGTTGCTGACTATCTTGACGGTGAAACTGCACTTTATGTAAGATGTACCGCTGAAAGCATGGAAAATGCAAAGGCAGAAATCGAAAACTCTCTCGGTGAAGTAACCTACCTTACTAGAGAAAATCAGCAGTTTGATGAACTTGCTTTCGTAACACCGGTTATGAAGGAAAGAGATTTAAGAAAAGCACTTGCTAAATTATCCGTTTCGGTTGTAAATACAATCAGAACCGTTGATTATTAATTATCAGGAGGAAGAGTATGGCACTCATAGTACAGAAATTCGGTGGCTCTTCTGTTGCAAACGCAGAAAGAGTAATGAATGTTGCCCGCATTATTACCGATACCTACAAAGAGGGCAACAGTGTTGTAGTTGTAGTTTCCGCTCAGGGCGATACAACTGACGACCTTATTGAAAAGGCTCAGGAAATCAATCCCTCTGCTACAAAAAGAGAAATGGATATGCTCCTTACTGCCGGTGAGCAGATTTCAATTGCACTTCTTGCAATGGCTATTGAAAAGCTCGGCTATCCCGTTGTTTCACTTTTAGGCTGGCAGGCAGGCTTTATGACAAACTCTGCTTACGGCTCAGCAAGAATCCACGAGGTAAAGGCTGAAAGAATCCAGAGCGAAATCGACAAAAAGAAAATCGTTATTGTTGCAGGCTTCCAGGGTATCAACAAGTATGATGATATCACAACCCTCGGAAGAGGCGGCTCCGATACAAGCGCAGTTGCAATTGCAGCTTCTCTTCACGCAGACCGCTGTCAGATTTTCACCGACGTTACAGGCGTATACACCGCTGACCCGAGAAAGGTTGAAAATGCACAGAAGCTTGCTGACATCACATATGATGAAATGCTTGAATTCGCAACACTGGGCGCACAGGTTCTCAACAACCGCTCAGTAGAAATGGCTAAAAAATATAACGTAGAGCTTGAAGTTCTTTCCAGTATGGTAAGAGAAAACGGAACAATTGTCAGGGAGGTAGCTAATATGGAAAAAATGTTAATCAGAGGCGTAACCAAGGATACAGACGTAGCAAGAATTTCAGTTGTAGGTATGAAGGACATCCCCGGTAACGCATTCAAAATGTTCTCAAGACTTGCACAGAAAAATATCAACATCGACGTAATTCTTCAGTCTGTAGGCCGTGACGGTACAAAGGATATCTCCTTTACCTGCGCAAAGGGCTTTGCAGATGATGCAGTTGCTATTCTTGAAGATATTTTCTCAATGGAAGGCGCAACAGTTGCAAAGGATACAACAGTTGCAAAGATTTCAATCGTAGGTGCAGGCATGCAGTCTCACTCAGGTACAGCTTCAAAGATGTTCGGCGCTCTTTATGAGGCAGGCATCAACATCAGCATGATTTCTACAAGTGAAATCACAATCAGCGTTCTTATCGACAAGGAAAATGCTGACAAGGCTGTTTCTGCTGTTCACAAGGCATTCTTCGGTTAATTAATGACAATTAAGGCTGTCGGTTTTCGGCAGTCTTTTATTTTTTCTATTGAAATAAAAATATAAAAATGATAAAATCAGTTTAAGAGAAAGGAGAGAATCAATATGGAAGAAAAGAAAGGTTTACCCGATATCGTCAAAAGTAAATTAAAGGAAATAAAAAGCCACTGGAAAAATGCGCCCGAGGGAAAATATGTTTCATATAAAGAGCTTGTTTCATATTCCGTCGGCGGTGCAGGTGTATATTTTATTTTCTCTCTTGTAGGAATGATTGCTCTCAGTGCAGGCAGTATGATAGTTGGTGCATCAATAGGCATCAAGGCCATTGACCTTCAGACAATGAACGCCCTTTCCGTTGTTCTCAGCCTGCTTATTGCCCCCACAAGAGCTATGATGTTTGATAACACCCGAAGCAAAATGGGTAAATTCAGACCATATATACTGTATCTCGGTCTGCCAACAGCTATTTTGGGCAATGCGTTTGTATATATGCCCTATGAGAATATGGCTTATAATCAGAAATGCATTACTGTTTTCGTAATCTACACTCTTCTGCAGTTCTTTTCACCCTTCTATCAATCAGCTTATATAAGTCTCGTTCAGGTTCTTTCCCCTGATTCACGTGAAAGAGGCTGGATAATAGAAATCAGCTCTATTATCTATTCATTTGCTCCTACGGTAATAAACCCCGTGCTTCCTCTTATAGGTAAGCTTGAAGACATTTCAACATATAGAAAAGCTTTCCCCATATTCTGTATTTTAGGTCTTGCCGTAAGTATGACTGCCGTTTTCGGTACAGAAGAAAAAATTATTGTACCCAAGAATTATGTGCAGAAAACAAGCTTCAGAGAAGGTCTTAAAAAGGTTTCTAAAAATAAATATTTCTGGATTATAAACTCTTCGGGCTGGCTCGGCTTCCTCAACGCAGGCTACGGCAATGTCTTCCAGTGGATTTTCTACTATGGAATGAACAACCCGTCTCTCTATGCTCTTATGGTAGTTCTTAAGGGCGAAGCTTCTACACCGGGTATGGTTCTTGCTGCACCGATTATGAATAAGATAGGCAAAAAGAAAATCTGCTTCCTTTCAATATTCGGTCAGGTATTCAGCATTGCTATGATGCTCGCCTGCTATAAAAATTATGTACTCGTATTTATCTTTATGTTCCTTAAGGATATGTTCGGTGCACTTTCAATAATCTACATTCCTGCTATGAATGCGGATATGATGGATTACCAGCAGTATAAGACAGGTGACAGACTTGAGGGCTTCATCGGACAGACAGGTCCCCTTCTCACCTCTGTAATTTCTCTTGCCACAGGCTACGCCATTCCCATTATACTCAAAGGTCTTGGCTTTACCAACAACTATGATGCACTTTACAACGAAAGCTTCCGCAATCCGATTGTAAAAGCAATGCTCATCTGCAGCCTTATCGGCACTGCTATGTCGGCAATCCCCTTCCTCTTCTATGACCTCAGCGAAAAGAAAAGAGTGAATATGATTAAGGTTCTTAAAATCAGAGCCGTATTTGAAGACTATATAAACGGTGAATTTTCAGAAGAAAAATTTGCAGAGGTTGTAAAAGATATTGACGAGGCAAAGAAAATTCTTTCCGACAGAGAGAGGTTCAGCGCTGAGGACATTGAAGGCGCAGAGCTTACTGTCAGGGAGCTTGAAAAGTTTAACAGTGAAGAATATTCCTTAAAGCTTCAAAGAGCAGAAAAGCTCATCTCAGGCGGACTTTCTATGCTTGGCAATTTCAATGCCGATGCTCTTGAAGAGGCAAAAGGACTTTCTGAGAACACGAAGAAGGACAAGCAGATTAAAAAGGAAACAATTGCTTATCTTAAATCGCTTGAAAGAAGTGCAGAAATTATCCGTACATACTATCCCGAAGGCCTCAGAGCTCCCGAAAAAAGCACCGTTGACCGTGTGAACAGTATGAGCGAAACGAGCAAAGAAGAAAGAAAGCAGAAAAAGCTTGCTCAGAAGGAGCTTGAAAAAGAATTAAGGCTTTATAATATTGCTGCCAAGCCTTATATTGATGCAGAAAAGCTCATTAAGCTGAAGACTGCATATGAGGAATATGCAGTTCTTAAAGAAAAGTATTTAATATAATTAAATCAAAAATTATCCCGGAGGCATCCCAATGAAAAGCAAAGGACTTATGACAAAATGGTTCTTACCTTATTTTAAGAAGCATAAAAAGGTGCTTATTCTTGACCTTTTCTGTGCTTCTCTTACAACAGGCTGTGAGCTTGTTCTTCCTATGATGGTAAGAGAAATCACAAGCATCGCCACAACAGATATTTCAAAGCTTTCACTTGAGCTTATACTGTCAATGGCTGCAATTTATGCAGTTCTCAAGATAATCGATATGTGTGCCGGATACTATATGATTTATGTCGGTCACGGTATGGGTGTAAAAATCGAAAAGGATATGAGAGAGGATATGTTCTCCCATCTTCTTACTGCCCCCTTCAGCTTCTTTGACAAAACCAAGGTCGGTCAGCTTATGTCAAGAATCACCACTGACCTTTTCGATATTGCCGAATTCTCCCACCACTGTCCCGAGGAATTCTTCATAGCAGGTATAAAGGTAGTTGTCTCCTTTACTGTTCTTACAATGATCAATCCCCTGCTGACTGTCTCCACCTTTGTTGTAATCCCCCTCATCTTCTACGGCACTATGTATTTCAGACGCAAAATGAGAAAGGTTTTTGCCGAAAGAAGAGTTATCGCAGGTGACGTCAACGCGCAGACGGAAACAACCCTTCTGGGTATCAGAGTCGTAAAATCCTTCGGCAACGAAGACACCGAAAGAGGCAAGTTCAACAAGGAAAGCACTCACCTCTCCGAAGTGCAGACTGCTTCCTACAAATATATGGCAAGGCTCAACGCCGTTGTAAGACTCTTCGACGGCCTTATGTACATCATTATGATTCTTTTAGGCGGCTTCTTCCTTATCAAAGGTAAAATCACTGCCGCAGATATGACCGCATATCTCCTTTATATCGGTATGCTTATTGCTGCTATCAAGAGAATCGTCGAGTTCACCGAGCAGTTCGAAAAGGGCGTAACAGGTATTATGCGCTTTGCAGAGATTATGGAAATCCCCTCTGAAAAGGGCTACAGTGCCACCGATACAATCGAAGATGTAAAGGGTGATATTGATTTTGAGGATGTCACCTTCAGCTACAGCAGTGAAAAGGGCAACGTTCTTGCCAACATAAATCTCTCCGTTAAAAAAGGTGAAAATATCGCTATCGTAGGCCCCTCAGGCAGCGGTAAAACCACACTCTGCAGTCTCGTATCAAGATTTTACGAGCTTACCGACGGCAGAATAAGAATTGACGGCAAGGATATAAACGAAATTTCTCTTGAAGCTCTCCGTTCAGCTATAGGCGTAGTACAGCAGGATGTCTACCTTTTCTCAGGCTCCGTCCTTGAAAATATTCTTTACGGCAAGGAAGGTGCTACAAGAGAAGAAGCCGTTGCCGCTGCAAAAAGAGCCGGTGCTCACGAATTTATTGAAGCACTTCCTGACGGATATGACACCTATGTAGGTGAAAGAGGCGTAATGCTTTCGGGCGGTCAGAAGCAAAGAATCAGTATAGCAAGAGTATTTGTAAAGAATCCTCCCGTTGTTATTCTCGATGAGGCAACCTCAGCTCTTGATACGGAAAGTGAGCAGTATATAAAGAAGTCACTCTCTGAGCTTACAAAGGGCAGAACAACCTTTACCATAGCCCACCGTCTTTCAACTATCCGTAACGCTTCAAGAATTATTGTTCTTACGGAAAAGGGTATTGAGGAGCAAGGCACTCACGAGGAGCTTATGGCTATTGACGGTATATATAAAAGACTCAACGAAAGCGATGAGTAAGTTGGCGAATATAATCCGAAACAGCCTGAAAGTGATCTTTTAAAAGGCTTTTCGGCGTATCGTCCTCAAAAGGCGTCAGCCTTTAATCGTCCTCAGCCACCAAAAATCCAATTTAAAATCTTCTCTTTCAGGTCGTAGATTTTTTGAATAAAGGATTTTTGTCAAGCTGAGGCACAAAACGCAGTAAATCCTTCCGGATTTACGAGTATTTTAACAATAGATTGGCGGAAATCCTTATTCAAAAAACTATTTCGGATTATATTCGCCAACTTAAGTT
>JAZRQQ010000090.1:0-3370 GCA_045649935.1 Acutalibacteraceae bacterium
GACTATGTTTACGAGCAGTACGGCTGTGGTGAACAGTTTATGGAAAAGTACGAGAAATAAGAATAACGGTATATAAAAACACCCTTGTGACTGCTCCTGCTTCACAAGGGTGTTTAATTCTCTGCAATTAATCAATATAAAAATAATAAAACCTCAATAATTCATATTTGTACACAGTTTGTTCATAATTTTGTAATTTAATATTATTGTCAATCATAAAAATCAGACAAAAGGAGAGTTCACTATGAATGATAAAATCTTTAACCTTCTTAAAAAAGTAATTGCTGTCATACTCGTTGTTCTCACCCCCTTTCTTGCAGTTTCTTTTGCTTATGCACCCCTTGCAAAATACGACAAGGATTGTACTGCAGTAGTTGAAAAGATGGGCGGCTTTATGACGGGTGTATGCCACGCAGAGCCCGATTATGAGCTTATCAAGGATGCAGGCATCAACTGGCACAGAAAGGACATCCCCTTCCCCTACAACAGCGACGGCAGTCTCAGCCAGAGCTATATCAACTGGAAAGCTACAATGAAGGGCTATGCCGACAACGGAATCAAAATTTTCGGTATCACACCCTACCCCGACGATTATATTGCATACGGTCTTGACCCGAGAGATCCCGCTTCAAAAGAAGGCATCCAGGATATTGCCCGCTTCTTTATCGAAGACCTTGAAGGTATTGTCGGTGCAATTCAGGTTACAAACGAAATGGGTATTGACCGCTTCACACATCCTCTTACCCTTGACGAGGCTGCCGAATTTATCGGTATGCAGTTAGAGGCAATGTACCCCGTAAGAGGCAATATTGTTATCGGTTATAATTTAGGCGGTCTTGCAATTCTCAGTCTGCCCTTCAAGATGATGAAATATCACAAGTACTGTGACTATGTAGGTCTTGATATGTACTTGGGCTCATTTGAGGATATTGCAAAGAATATCAATCAGTATCTTGTAATTTTAGGCTTTGTAAGAAAGGTTACAGCTAAGCCTGTAATTATGTGCGAATTCGGTTACATCGGCAACGGTAAGCAGAAGACCGAAGAAGAAAAAATCGCAATACTTCAGCAGTATGGCTATAACAGTGAGGAGGAAGCTGTTGCCGATATGGACAACTTTATTCATAAGCTTCCCGACAGAATGACCAGAGAGCTTCTTGAGCTTTATCCCGATTATACTGCTGAGCAGTACGGAAATCTTATTTTCAAGGGTGAATACAAGTCACACTTCTACTGTGCTCTTCCCGACGGCTTCTATCTCAGAGGCTACGATCACTCTCAGGAGGGTCAGGCTAAATTCTACGCTGACCTTATTCCCAAGCTTGTAAAGCAGGACTATTGTGTCGGTGCAGTTATCTACTGCTGGGAGGACAGTGACGCATGCTATGTCTGCGGTCAGGAAAACTGTCCCGTTGAAACCGGCTGGGGTCTTGTTGACCTTAACGGTGAGCCCAAGGAAGCATACTATGCTGTTCAGAAGGCATTTACAGAAATCGAAAGATAAAAATTCAGGCTGCCGCTTTATCTGCGGCAGCTTTTTCTGTGTAGTTTTTTATAATAAATGACAAAACTACCAACTAAACTCCACCGCCTCAGAGCAAATTTGTCCTTATTACCAAAAAGGATTTAAAGCCCCGTTTTCAATTGACAAAAACTCTCTTTTTGTGATATACTTTGAGAGAAGTTTTTTTACAAAATTCGCATATTGAAAGTTCTTTGAGACTGACGGATAAGTGGAGCACCACGTGAATCAAAGAATCGTTGCTCCCTCTTATTTAAAGGAGCTTAAGCCGACCGTCTGGGCATCTTATCAGAAGAACTTTTTCTGTATAAGTATGCCCTTTTTGTTTTATAAAAAATGAAAGTAATTTTTCAGGAGGTATAATCTTATGAAAAAAGTTGCAATCATCATGGGAAGTGACAGCGATTTACCTGTTGTTTCCAAGGCAGCCGACACTCTTAAGCAGTTCGGTGTCCCCTTTGAAATGCACATCTATTCTGCTCACCGCACACCCGAAGAAGCTAAAGCCTTCAGTGAAAGTGCAAGAGAAAACGGCTTCGGTGTAATTATTGCCGCCGCCGGTATGGCAGCTCACCTTGCAGGTGCTATTGCAGCCAACACTACCTTACCCGTTATCGGTATACCGATGAAATCCAAATATCTCGACGGTATTGATGCTCTTCTTTCAACTGTACAGATGCCCTCAGGCATACCTGTTGCTACAGTTGCTATTGACGGTGCAGTCAATGCCGCTTTGTTGTCTGTAGAGATACTCTCCGTCACTGACGAAGCTCTTGCAGCAAAGCTCAAAGAAAAGAGAGATAACGATACAAAGGCTGTTCTCGAAAAGAACAGAAAAACCGAACTCGAATATAATAACTGAAAAAAATTTAATTAATATAAAAGTTGGAGGATAAAATTATGGAAAAGATTTACACTGGTAAAACAAAGGACGTATACAAGCTTGAGAACGGCAACTGCCTTCTTAAATTCAAGGATGACTGCACAGGCAAGGACGGCGTTTTCGATCCCGGTGAAAATGCAGTAGGTCTTACAATTGACGGTGTAGGTGATGTTAATCTCCGTATGTCAATTTATTTCTTTGAAAAAGTAAACGCAGCAGGCATCAAAACACACTATGTAAACGGAAATCTTGAAGATACAACAATGGAAGTTCTCCCTGCAAAGGTATTCGGTCACGGTCTTGAGGTTATCTGCCGTCATAAGGCAGTAGGCAGCTTCATCCGCCGTTACGGTGATTATATTGAAGAGGGTGCAGAGCTTCCCGCATATGTTGAAATGACCTTCAAGAACGATGAAAAGGGCGATCCCCTCGTAATTAAGGATGCTCTTGTTGCTCTCGGCGTTATGACAGACAAGCAGTATGACGACATCAAGGAAATGACTCAGAAGATTACTCAGATTGTTGCTGACGATCTTAAGGAAAAGGGTCTTGTTCTTTACGATATCAAATTTGAATTCGGCTACGATCCCGAAGGCAATGTAATGCTTATCGACGAAATCGCATCAGGTAATATGCGTGTTTATAAAGACGGTAAGTACATTGATCCTATGACACTTTCAGAACTTTTCTTTGCATAAGTTGGCGAGTATATTCCGAAATAGCCTGAAAGCGATATTTTAAAAGGCTTTTCGGCGTATCGTCCTCGAAAGGCGTCAGCCTTTCATCATTCTCAGCCACCAAAAATCCAATTTAAAATCTCCCCCTTCAGGTCGAAGATTTTTTGAATAAAGGATTTTTGTCAAGCTGAGGCACAAAACGCAGTAAATCCTTCCGGATTTACGAGTATTTTAACAATAGATTGGCGGAAATCCTTATTCAAAAAACTGTTCCGGATTGTACCCGCC
>JAZRQQ010000091.1:0-9673 GCA_045649935.1 Acutalibacteraceae bacterium
AAAGCTCACTGTTAACCCTTTGGTACTTTTCAGTAAGGTCTTTAACAGACTCGTTAACTTCTTTTTCCTTCTCTTTAAGCTTTTCTATTTCGTTGCTTCTTGAAAGAATACCGATGTTCTGAATTGCAGAACCACCGGTCATTGAACCGCCTGCATTTACAATCTGACCGTCGAGAGTAACAATCTTGAAACGGTGATTATATTTTTTACCGATATTAATTGCACAGCTGAGATCTTCGGCAATTACGGTTTTACCTAAAAGTGAGGAAATAATCTCACTGTACTTACTGTCATAAGAAAGAAGGTTCGTTGCAATATCTATATAACCGTAACATTCATCAAGATCCTTTTCATCAAGGCTCTTGCCTTTAACGGAAGATACCGGCTGGAATGTAGCTCTTCCGAGGTTTGCGCTTTTAAGGAAATTGATTGCAGCCTTTGCATCATTTTCCGTATCGGTAACAATATTCTGTACCGCATTGCCAAGAGCCGTTTCAATAGCTACTGCGTACTCCTCTTTAACGGAAATAAGCTGTGAAAGTGTGCCGTGGATTCCTTTTAAAGCACCCTTTTCACTTTCCCTGATAACCTTTTTTACAGAGCCCGAATAACCCTCCATACTTTTCTCAAGCTCTTCAAGCATCTTCACCTTTGAAGATACTCTCTGTGCCTCAAAGGATTTTTCGTCAAGCTCCTTTTTAAGAGTATCAGCCTTCTCATCCTTTGCCTTGAATCTTAAAGTATAGCCTTCAACAGAATTGATTAATTCTCCGATTTCCTTTTCACAGTCCGAAAGAGCCTTTTCTCCTCTTTCTTTTTCTGCACTTAAAGCGTCAAGAGTTTCCTGTCTTTGTGAAATAAGGGAATCAATAACCTCGACTCTGGCTTTGATTTCATTGATTGAGGAAAGTGCCGTTGATACTGCAACACGGCTGTCGGCAAGCTCTTTTGTAAGAAGCGCCACCGTTCTTGCAATTTCATTGGATTCACTGAGAAGGTTTCCACCCTCGTTCTGCATTCTGTCAAGCTCTGCATTGACCTTTTCAAGCTCTGCAGTTTTCTCGTCACGGATTGTCTTTATCTGAAGGATAAGCTTTTCTTCGTTTTCAATTTCCTTGAGAAGCTGATTCTGACTGCTTTCAGAATCATAGCGGTCACGGGATATTCTTTCAATAGTCTCGTTATTATGTTCAATTGAATTTCTTAAAACAGCCTGCTGACTTCCGGCAGCTGCTGCTTTTTCTTCAAGAAGAGAAATACTCTGACGGATTTCATCAATACGGATGTTGATATTCTGAGTATCGGCAATAGCCTTTTCAATCATTCTTTCAATTTCTGAAAGCTCTTCTTCGGTCTGATTATAATGACCCGTTGCGATTGAAATATTATCCTCCTGCTTTCTTAAGCTTTCACGGAGTTTATCAATATTGTAAAGCCATAATCCGATTTCAATTTCTTTTTTTTCAGCAGCTAAAACAAGAAATTTTTCTGCCTTTTCACTCTGAGTTTTAAGAGGTCCGATACGGCTTTCAAGCTCAGTGAGAATATCTCTTAATCTTACAAGATTTTCTTCAGCCTGAGAGAGCTTTTTAAGTGAATCGTTTCTCTTATAACGGTATGCAGAAATACCTGCTGCCTCTTCAAGCATATCACGGCATTCCTTACCCTTACCGCTGAACATATCGGCAATTTTGCCCTGGCTGACCATCGAATAACCGTCACGTCCGAGACCCGTATCCATAAAGAGCTCGTGAACATCTCTGAGTCTTACGTTTACACCGTTGATTTTATATTCGCTTTCTCCCGAACGGTAATATCTTCTTGTAACTGCAACCTCATCGGTATCTGCACCTTTTATAGTTCTGTCCTTATTGTCAAGACGCAGAGTTACCTGAGCAAATCCGTGTGCCTTTCTGATTTTGGTACCGTCAAAAATAACGTCCTCCATCTTTGAGCCTCGGAGAGATTTACTTGACTGCTCACCCAAAACCCATCTGACAGCATCAGAGATATTACTCTTACCGCTGCCGTTAGGTCCTACAACTGCAGTTATACCTTTTCCGAAGGTAAGCACCGTTTTTTCGGGAAAGGATTTAAAGCCTTGCATTTCAAGTGATGTTAATATCATTTCGTTAACCTCACACTTACTTCATATTTTTTACAATTCGTACTCTGAATAAATTTAACATTATAGCCCATTTCACTGAGCTTTATTATATTGCTTTTCTTCTGTCCTGCCGCCATAGAGACAAATCTGTTTCCGACAGTAACCTCAATATTGCCCTTTTTTATACCTTCTTTTTCTGCTGCTTCAATTATTTTTCCGAGATATATTCTGCTTTCGGCAATTTCTCTGAAGGCAGGATGATAAGCTCCCGCAACATAACCCTCTTCAACATTTCCTCCCGAATGAAGTCCGAGTCTTATTACTCTGATATCGGCTTCATAAAACATAAGAAGAAGCTTTGCAGAAAGATCAGCTGCCTCATCAAGAGTCTGCGGCTTATATTCACCCTTCAGAAAAAGCTCACAGAGTTCAGTATTTTCCAGAACAACTGTAGGATATATCCTCGCTGTATCAGGCTTTAATGCTATTAATTTTTTTGCCGTATTAATTGCCTCTTCGTCACTGTCTCCGTACAGACCTGTCATCATCTGTACACCCAGCTCAAAGCCGTATTCTCTGATAAGTCTTGCCGATTTCACAACATCTTCGGAGCTGTGACCTCTGTTGTTGAGTCTGAGTACCTTATCACTCATGCTCTGACATCCGAGCTCGATAGAAGTAACACCGTACTCCTTTAAAAGAGAAAGTATTTCTTCATTTATACAGTCAGGTCTTGTAGAAATTCTTATGCCTTTAAAAAGACCTTTATCAAGATATTCCTTGGCTTTTTTCAGAAGAAGAAGCATATACTCTCTGTCAATTGCAGTAAAGCTGCCGCCGAAGAATGCGATTTCTCCTTCGTTGCAATCAGCTGACGAAAGAGCAGTTTCAACAGCTTTTTCAATATCCTCTGTCTTCAGCGCTTTTGTTTTACCCGAAATCGTCTTCTGATTACAGAAGCTGCAACGGTGAGGGCAACCCTCATCAGGCACAAAAAGTGCAACATTTATATGTTTCAAAACTTTACACCCATAAGCTCAAGAGCCTGCTTTGCAGCCTGCTGCTCGGCAATTTTTTTACTTCTGCCCTTACCGTAGCCGATAACATTACTGTTAAGATTTACCTCAACCTCAAAGCGCTTATCGTGGTCAGGTCCGCTTTCACCGACAAGCACATACGATAAATGCTCATCGGGGTTTTTCTGTATAATCTCCTGAAGCTCAGTTTTATAATCAACGAATGACATCTGCTGACTTGCAGCCTTTTTTACAAAGTCGAGAACAAATTTTCTTGCATTTTCGAGACCGCCGTCAAGATAGACAGCAGCAATAACAGCCTCAAAGGCATCAGCAAGAATTGAGGCTCTATTTCTTCCGCCTGTATGCTCTTCACCTCTTCCAAGGAGAATATATTTACCTAAGTTAATATCTTTTGCAAAGCCGTAAAGTGATTTTTCACACGCACACGCTGCTCTTCTTTTTGTCATTTCACCTTCGGGAAGATTATTATGATTGTGATAAAAATACTCGGCAGTAATTACACCTAAAACAGAGTCACCTAGAAATTCAAGTCTTTCGTTGCAATCTCCCGAAAGCTGTTTTTCATTAGCATAGGATGAATGAGTCAGCGCTGTTTGTAAAAGGCTGATATCACTGAATTTATATCCTATTATTTCTTCAAACTCACTGAAATTCATTTTTACTCCCCTTTCTTAAGATATCTTTCAAAATCTTCAAGTCCTCTTTCGGACAATGCTTTATATCTTTCTTTTTTATCTCTTATTTTCGGTTCAATCGGAGGTAAAACACCGAAATTAGCACCCATCGGCTGAAAATTCACAACCGTAGGATCACTGATGTATCGGCTCAGAGCTCCGGTCATTGTAGTTTCGGGAAGAATATAAGCAGCCTTACCCTCAAGGCGTCTTGCCATATTTATACCTGCCATTATTCCCGATGCCGCTGATTCCATATAACCTTCTACACCTGTTATCTGTCCTGCAAAGAAGAGATTTTCTCTTCCTCTGAAGCTGAAGTCACCGTTAAGAAGACGAGGTGAATCAATAAAGGTATTACGGTGCATTACACCGTATCTTATAAACTCGGCCTTTGCAAGAGCGGGAATCATAGAGAATACCCTCTTCTGCTCACCGAATTTCAGATTAGTCTGAAATCCTACAAGATTGAACATCGTACCCTTGCTGTTTTCTTTTCTCAGTTGCAATACTGCCCAGGGTCTGTGACCTGTACGGGGATCTCTGAGACCTACGGGTTTGAGAGGGCCGAAACGCATTGTATCCTTTCCTCTTGAAGCCATAACCTCAATCGGCATACAGCCTTCATAGACATCTTTTTTCTTATCAAAGGAATGAAGATCAGCCGACTCAGCGCCGATAAGAGCATCATAAAAATTCTCATATTCCTCTTTATTCATAGGACAGTTTATATAATCGTCCTCACCGCCTCTTTCATATCTTGAGGCGCAGAAAGCTTTTTCCATATCAATGCTTTCGAGAGTGACAATAGGTGCAGCTGCATCAAAGAAGTGGAGTCCGTCACCGCAAAGCTCGGCTATCTTTTCACTAAGGGAATCACTTGCCAGAGGACCTGCAGCAATAATAACATTTCCGTCAGGAATTTCCGTTACTTCTTCGTTAATAAGCTTTATGTTTTTATGTGAGCTTATCTTTTCCGTAATAAGACGTGAAAACTCATCTCTGTCAACAGCTAATGCACCACCTGCAGGCACCTTGCACTTATATGCACATTCTATACACACAGAGCCTAATCTTCTCATTTCTTCTTTAAGAAGACCTGCAGCAGATTCAATTCTTTCAGCCTTAAGTGAGTTGGAACAGACAAGCTCAGCAAGAGTAGGAAGCTTATGAGCAGGTGAAAATTTCACGGGCTTCATTTCATAAAGCTCAACTTTTATGCCTCTGTTCGCAAGTGCCCATGCAGCCTCAACGCCTGCAAGTCCTCCGCCTATAACTTTCACTGTATTGCTCATTTCTTCACCTCTTTCAGTTTATTCACCTTTTTTCTTTCTGGTTGCCTTTGCAGTGTAACCGCATTTTTCATCAAGGCAGGTAAGCATTCCGCCCTTAGCCTTGAAGAGGGATTTTCCGCATTTGGGACATTTTTCACCCGTGGGCTTATCCCAGGTCATAAAGTTACACTCAGGCCAGTTATCACATCCGAAGAAGGTATAACCCTTCTTGGATTTTTTAGAAATAACCTTACCGCCGCATACAGGACACTGTGCATCAGTTTCCGTAACATAAGGCTTGGTTGTTTTACATTCAGGATAGCCGGGACAAGCAAGAAATTTGCCGAATCTTCCGACCTTGATTACCATCATTCTTCCGCATTTTTCACAGGGAATATCGGTTTCATCTTCTTTAAGCTGAATCTTTACTCCGTTAAGCTCAGCCTTGGCCTTCTGAAGTGTTTCTTCAAAATCACCGTAAAATTCGTGGAGCATTTTTATATAATCCTGCTCACCCTCACCAACTCTGTCGAGGTCGGTTTCAAGCTGCGCAGTGAATTTTACATTTACTATATTTCTGAACTTCTCTTTAAGAAGATTTACAATAGCTTCACCAAGCTCAGTGGGAATAAGCTGCTTGGACTTTCTCTGCACATATTCACGCTTTACGATTGTTGAAATAATAGTTGCGTAGGTACTCGGTCTGCCGACACCGTTTTCTTCAAGAGTTTTTATAAGTGACTCTTCGGTGTATCTTGCGGGAGGCTGTGTAAAATGCTGCTCCTTGTCAAGGCTTTTAAGCTTTAAAGCAGTATCCTTTGTAAGACCTTCAGGAAGCTTTGATTTTTCTTCATCCTTATCACTGTTATCATATAAAACAGTAAATCCATCAAATTTAACAGAATATCCGCTTGCAGTAAAGAGACAGTATTTATCATCTGTACCCTTGAAGCCTTTGATTTCAAGCTTCTGTGTATTCTGCACACAAGAAGCCATAAGTGAAGCTACAAATCTGTTCCAGATAAGATTGTAAAGCTTATACTGTTCACTTGTAAGGCTGTCCTTTACCTGTGCAGGTGTAATTGATACAGTTGAAGGTCTGATAGCTTCGTGACCGTCCTGAGCATTGCTTCTGGATTTATAATATCGGGGCTTTTCGGGAAGATATTTTTCACCGAAGTTAGCTATTATAAAATCATTAGTAGCCTGTCTTGCCTCTTCTGAAATACGAAGTGAGTCCGTTCTCATATAAGTAATAAGACCGATTGAACCGTATCCGGGAATTGTAACACCCTCGTAAAGCTCCTGTGCAATTTTCATTGTACGTTCAGCTCTGAAGCCGAGCTTTCTTGAAGCCTCCTGCTGAAGAGTTGATGTAATAAAGGGAGGTGCCGGATTCTTTTTTCTTGTGCCGTTCTTAAGAGAGCTTATCACATATGAAGCATCCTCAAGTCTTGCTATAATTTCATCGGTCTGCTCCTGTGTCTTAAGCTCAACCTTGCCTGTCTCATCACCATAGAAAGAAGCAGTGATGCTCTTCTTGCCTGAGCCGAACTTGGCTTCAAGTGACCAATACTCTTCAGGAACAAAAGCACGGATTTCGTTCTCACGGTCAACGATCATTCTTACAGCAACACTCTGCACACGTCCTGCTGAAAGACCTCTTCTTATCTTCTGTGAAACAAAGGGGCTCAATTTATAGCCCACAAGACGGTCAAGAATTCTTCTTGCCTGCTGGGCATTTACAAGGTCAAGGTCAACCTTTCTTGGATTTGCCATACCGTTTTTAACACCGGTTTTAGTAATCTCATTAAAGGTAACTCTGTTGAGCTTATTAAGGTCAAGTTCAAGTATTTCAGCAAGGTGCCAGGAAATAGCTTCTCCCTCACGGTCCGGGTCGGTTGCGAGATAAACCTCGTCACTTTCGGCTACAGCGGCCTTCAGTTCCTTGACGAGCTTTTCCTTTCCCTTTACTATACTGTATTTAGGTGCGAAATCGTTCTTGACATCAACACTGAGTCTTGCGGCAGGTAAATCTCTGACATGACCCTTTGATGCTACGATTTCATAGCCGCTTCCTAAGTAGTTTTTTAAAGTTTTTGCCTTGGAAGGCGACTCAACAATAATTAAATTTGCCATATATTTTCACCTTTTCGTAAATATATTTAATTAAGACTGTATCTGTTGGGACCCTCACGGCTTATTATCCCCTTCATTTCAAGCTCAGTCAATGCTGAAAGCACTTTGTTTACCTGAATTTCAGAATGTCTTACAATGCCGTCAAAATCACAGATACCATCGGACATTATATTATACACTATTCCTGCATTTTTAGAAATAGTTTCCAAGTTAATTTTTTGATTTTTTTCAGTATTTTTTTCTTTTTCCGAAGCTGTTTCTTCTTTCACTTCAAAGGGAACAGTTTCCGACGCTGATTTTTTCTTTGTTTTTTTCTTAGCCTTCTTTTTACTGAAAGCAGATTCTTCAAGAATATTCTCAAAGGGTTTACCCGTTTTCTTCTCCGTGGAAACACCCTCACTGTAAGAATTCAGAATATTAGCTGCAGAAAATACCGGTTTTGCGCCTTCGGTTATAAGCTGATTTGAGCCCTCGAAGTTACCGCTTCTGATATCACCGGGTAAAACAAAAACCTCTCTGCCCTGCCTTATTGCGTGTCTTGCAGTGCTGAAGGTACCGCTGTACTGTGCCGCCTCGGCAATAACAACACCCGATGACATACCCGAGATTATTCTGTTTCTCTGAGGGAATGTGTTGGGCTGAACATTCATATAAGGAGGATATTCCGTAACAAGTGCACCGTTAAGAGCTACTCTTTTTCTCAGCTCAGAATTCTGAGGAAGATACCCGCTTCCGTGACCGCAGCCCATTACAAGCACGGTTTTGCCGTCGTTTTCAAGGGCACTTGTATGCGCTACCGAATCTATACCGAGAGCACCGCCGCTGACAATAAGCACACCTTCCTTGCAAAGTCCCTTTACAATTTCCCACGCTGCCTCTTCACCGTATTTTGACGGTGTACGGCTGCCGATAACGGCAATTGTCTTCTCACTGTTAAGGCAGGTATAATCTCCTCTGACATACAGCACCAAAGGTAAGTTTTCAATTTCACGAAGCCTTTCAGGATAATATTCACTTTCAGGAGTTATCAGATGTATCTTATGACTTTTGCAGAAATCGTAGGTTTCATAATATTTTTCGATATCCTCATCCTTAAGTCTGCCGATAACCTTAGGGGTAAGACCTTTGATTTTAGCCTCTCTGAGTGTAACAGAGTCAGCTTCATACACAGTCTTCGCATTACCGAAAAAGTCCACTATCGCTTTAGCTCTTTTATCGGCATAGCCTAATGCACCCTGAAGCCACAGCCAATAGATTTCATTTTCCATAAAGCTTACCTCATCATTTCCCACATAGTAATAGCCGCAGCCATTGATGCGTTAAGAGATTCAGCATTGCCCAGCATAGGAATAGTAACCTTCACTGACACAGAAAAAACGCCGTCACTTACACCGTTGCCCTCGTTACCGATTACACAGACAACTCCGCCCTTCATTGAGGTTTCCGTAATTTTAAGAGAATTTTCATCAGGTGAGGTTGCATATATTTTCATACCCTTATCTTTAAGGGATATTAAATCCGTAACAAGGTCTTCACTTTCATAAACGGGAAGTCTGAGAAGTGAGCCCATAGCAGCCCTCTGGCTTTTGGGTGAATAACGGTCACAGCAATTATACATAATTGCACCTTTTATACCGAGCGCCTCAGCTGTACGGCAGACGGCACCCAAATTAGCCGGGTCCTGTATATTTTCAAGAGCAATATACTTACCACTTAAATCGACAGCAAAAATTTTTTCTGACTCTCCCCTTTCACAAAGGCAATAAAAGCCTTGTGAGGTTTCCGTAAGTGAAAGCTTTGAGGCTACTGCCTCAGATACAAGGTATGCTTCCTCTGCTTTTTCCGCAATAAATTCAGCTTCGTCAGTAAACCTTTCATAAGCCTTATCGGAAAAGAAAGCATATTTAATTACTGTGCCCGTAATGGCGCTGTCACGGCAAAGTCTTAAGCCTTCAAGAAAGAAAAGACCTTTTTCTTTCCTTGCTTTAGATGATGACGCAACCTTCACGGCAAGCTTAACTTTATCGTTAGAGACACTGTCAAGACGTTTCATTTTCACTTTCCTCTCTGATAAAACCTTGATTTTTTACTGATTTTTTGTTCCTTTTAAAAACACAAATACGCCCGAGAAAATTAAATCTCGGACGTAATCTTTTGAAATTAAAGAGCTGCCTTTGCCTTTTCTACAAGAGCTGTGAAAGCTGCGGGATCAGCAATTGCAATTTCTGAAAGCATCTTTCTGTTAAGAGTGATGCCTGCCTTCTTAAGACCGTTCATGAATGATGAGTAGTTCATGCCGTTTGCCTTACAAGCAGCTGAAATTCTTGTGATCCAGAGACGTCTGAAATCTCTCTTCTTCTGCTTTCTGCCGATGTATGCATAGTTGCCTGACTTCATAACAGCCTGCTTAGCTGTCTTGAAGAGGCTGTGCTTTGAGCC
>JAZRQQ010000092.1:0-3623 GCA_045649935.1 Acutalibacteraceae bacterium
GAGCTCTGCTTCGCAGGCTCAGGTGCGGCTCGCCGCCGCCCCTCCTACCGCCCTGTAAATTTTTATCCTCCCCCATTCCCTTTACTCCGCTGTTTCCATACCGTACGTTCCTCTGCGTCCGCAAAGAAAAAAGCGGGACAAGCCTGCCCCGCAAAACATATTTTATTTATCAGACCTTAGTTCCCTTTGCACCCTTTGTTCCTCCTCCGAGCTTCACGCCCTGAAGAACATTGGAATCAAATGAGAAGGTTATGTTTTCCTTTTCGCGCTCTCTCTTAAGAGAAAGAGAAATCATCTTATCGAGAAGCTCTGTATACTTAACTCCTACCGGCTCCCAGAGATAGAATGAAAGTGAGCCGGGAATGGTATTGATTTCGTTGAGCCAGATTTCACCCGTTGCAGTATCCATCATAAAGTCGATTCTTGATACGCCGCCACAGCCGAGACATTTGAATGCATCAACAGCCATTGTGCGTATCTTTGTTCTCTGCTCATCGGTAATATCTGCAGGAATCTTTCTTTTGAGAGTTGCCATTCCCTTGCTGCCTGAGGGAGAGGCTTTTACTCCGCCCTTTGCACCTTTTGCTCCCTTGCTGCTGCCGTCACCGATGTACTTTTCAGCAAAGGTAAGAATCTTATCTGAAGAAACCGGCTCTTCACATTCTGAAGCCTCTGCGCTTTCGTAGTCACCGAGAACAGAGCAGTTAATTTCCTTAAGATTCTGAACAGCTCTTTCAACGAGAACCTTTGAAGCATAACGGAAGGCTGTTTCAAGTGAATCATAAAGCTCATCTCTGTTATCAGCCTTTGAAATACCGATTGATGAACCGAGGTTTACAGGCTTTACAATTACGGGATAGCCAATTGCAGCTTCAATTTCCTCAATAAGCTTATCCACATCCTCATCATACTGATTGCCTGTATAGCATTTACAGTCAAGAACGGGGATACCGTTGTCCTTAAGTACAGTTTTCATCACATACTTATCCATACCTACTGCAGAGGATAATACATCACAGCCCACATAGGGTACACCCATCATCTGAAGGAAGCCCTGAAGAGTACCGTCCTCAACATTTGTGCCGTGAACTACGGGGAAAGCAATATCTATATAATCGTATAAAGACTTGCCGAACATTTTCTGAGGATACTTTATAAGCTTAGCCTTACCCTCATCGTTCACCATAATCACACGCTGACTTTCCTTTAAAAGAGCAGGAATATCTGTGTAGCGTTCAATCTTACCGATGTTTTCGCCTACATAGAACTCGTTGTTCTTTGTTATGTAGACAGGAATAACATCATATTTTTCTCTGTCAAGGTAGCCAATTGCCTGAATAGCAGAGATTACTGAAATTTCGTGTTCGGTAGTTTTACCGCCGAAAAATACGCCTACCTTTGTTTTCATTGCTTATCACCTTTCTTTGTGAATATATCAATAATTATCGGGAAGGTCATTTTCAAGAAGAACTATCTTCTTTCTTCCTTCACCGCTGAGAGCATAAACGTGATTCAGAGCTTCTTCAATTGTGTCTGCAACATAGATTTTGTTCTCACTGTATTTTTTATCAAGCAGACCTGCCTTGATAGGAACTGCCTGCTTAGCACCGACAAGCACAACATAATCACAGACATCAGCAGCATTTCTTCCGAATTCACGGTTAAGCTCATTCTGCTTTTCACCAAGCTCAACCATACCGGGAGTTACAAGAATCTTGTATCCGCTGAAAAGGCTGAGTGCTTCAAGAGCAGCCTTAGTACCGCTGGGGTTTGAGTTATATGCATCGTCGATAATTGTCATATTTCCTCTGTCGGTGAGCTGTAAACGGTGGGGAACACCTTCAAGTCTTCTCACCTGACCTCTTAAATCCTTAAGAGCAATGCCCATCTTATGGCTGATAGCAATTGCGCCCGTGATATTAAGAACATTGTGTCTGCCGATAAGCTTTGTTGAAAATTCTGCGCTTTCACCGTCAGGCGCTTTTACAGAGAAGGTTGTTCCTCTGTCACTTACGGAGATATCATATGCAACATAGTCAGCCTCACCCTCTACACTGTAAGAAATATAAGGTCTGTCTGAGCCGTGAGCCTTTATGTTTTCGTCATCGGCATTAAGGAAGAGCATACCGCCCTCAGGAAGTGAATCAGAAAGCTCAAACTTTGTATTCTTTACCGCATCAAGAGTTTTAAATGATTCAAGATGCTGAGGACCGATTGATGTTATAACGCCGTGCTGAGGATGAACGATATCGCAGAGCTCCTTGATATCCCCTACCCATTTTGCGCCCATTTCACAAACGAAGATTTCATCCGTCGCCTTAAGTGAGCCTCTGATAGTCTTTACAACACCCATCGGTGTGTTATAGCTTTCGGGAGTCATAAGTACATTGTACTTCGCTCTTAAAAGTGTTGTCAGATAATACTTTACACTTGTTTTACCGTAAGAGCCCGTAATGCCGATAATCTTAAGATCGGGGCATGAAGCAAGTATTCTCTTTGCATCCTTTATATATCCGTTATTGATTGAAAGCTCCATAGGCTTATTGATAAGATTTGCAATAAGAACAGCAAAGGGAGCAAAAAGATAAATAAGAGAAATTATAAGCAGATAAACCGTTACATGTCTGTCATTTATAAAAGGAATACCCACACTCATAAGCGCAAGGAAGAGAACTGCTGTTGTAGCAAGCATTCTTTTTACTCTTGCAGTATATACAAGAGGCTTCTTTGCCTTTTTCGGCTTTTCGATAAAGCAGGCAAAAGCAAATATTACTGCGCAGGCAATGATTTTATACTCACCGGGAAATTCAAGGCATACAGCAAGCAGTGCAAGAACTGATGCAGTTCCGTGATGAAAATACTTTTTTATATTTTCCTTCATCCATTTTGTATGTGTGTCAAAACGGTAGGAATTAAGCTGAAAGAAGTGCATTGAGTCAATAAGACACATTGTAAAGCTTACAACAAAAAGCACTGTACAGATAATAAGTGAAGCTGTAAAAAGCATAATGTTCTCCTTTACATTTCTATTTTCATAAACGAAGCAAGAACTCTCAGATACTGACCCTGTCTTTCAAGGAAGGAGTAATGTCCTGCACCCTCAAAGGTTACAAGTCCTGCCTCAGGCATAAGCTTTTCCATTATATGCGCATCAGAAAGAGGCGTCGCATCATCAGCAGTACCCCATATAAGAAGAGTCGGTGCCTTTACATTGGGCATAAGATGAGTAAGGTCTTCATTGACAACCTTTACAAGAGTCTGCCTCATAACGGGAGTTGCAGAGTTATAGTCAGCTGAGCCGTTTCTTTTTCGAAGATTTTCCAGAGCGTCCGGGAAAAGCATCATAACAATTTTCAGTGAGAATATCCATTTTGTCATTTTGTATATTCTTTGTTTTATTTTCTGTTTGAGAGTTTTTTTGGGCTTTACACCTGCCGCATCGACAAGGATAACCTTTTCAACGGAAAAGGGAAGCTCTCTTGAGCAGAGTTTAATTATGACTCTGCCGCCGAAGGAGTGACCCAGAAGCGTAACCTTGTCGAAATTGTAATCCTTCAGAAACTCCAGTACAAAGTCAACATAATCGTCTACACACCAGGGCTCTTTGGGTTCGTCACTTTCAC
>JAZRQQ010000093.1:0-2158 GCA_045649935.1 Acutalibacteraceae bacterium
ACCGAATTTATTATCAAGAATTTCCTTTGTGTTGAAATAATAAACTCTCTGGTCCTTCGGAGCTTCACCGCCGTAGGTAAAACGCTTACCGATATTTTTAAAGGTTGCCTTTATGCTGTCACCGAATGAGCCTGCAAAAATACTCGGCTCTGTAGAAGCATCATAGGTGAATTCACCGGGCTCGGCACACACCTCGACTATCTTGCCCTGCTCTACGATAATCATACACTGACCGTCAGCAACAACTATGCCTGAGCCTGATGTAATAACGTTTTCGTCACCTTTATAATTTGATGAACGTTTTGTTGTTTTTTTCTGTCCTTTTCTCATAAGGACATCGTTGGGTAATGAATCGCAAACGAAAAACTCTTTCCACTGGTCAGCCATTACACCGCCTGCTGCACCGAGTGCTGCTTTAATAAGTCCCATAATTTTTCCTCCTTTATGGTTTTTACACTTTGATTTTACCAAACTTAAAGATATAAATCTATATAAATATTGTCAAAAACTTTATGGTGATTTTTTACAAAAAGCCATTGACAAACGCTTTGTTTTGATATATTATCGTCATATATGTTAAACCGATGAACAAGAGTAGTAACCTTATCGGAAGCTTACAGAGAGCTGTTATTGGTGGAAGACAGCAGTGAAAGATAATGCGAATGGACTTGTGAGGGCGGCCCGAAACTGCAGTAGGCGCCGACGGAAACTCTGACCGTTATGATGAGAGCGTATGTCAGTACGTGATAAAACCGTTAAGGTGGCAACAGTCTTCTGTTCCTTATGGGGCGGAAGTTTTTTTATTTATTAAATGAGGATGTGCTTATTATGTATTATTCAGGAACACGATGGCGCAGCTTGTAATCTGCCCGACCGATTAATACTTAATTAAAGGAGATTTTATTATGAACTACAAGGATTTTGACAACTATATCAAACACTACCCCAACGAGGACGGATATTTCGGTCAGCACGGCGGTGCTTTCCTTCCTCCCGAGCTTGAGCCTGCTTTCAAGGAGGCTGATGATGCTTATGAGGCTATCTGCCACTCAGCACAGTTTATTTCGGAATTACGCAGAATAAGAAAGGAATTCCAGGGCAGACCTACCCCCGTCTACCACTGTGAAAGACTTTCAAAGCTTTTCGGCAACTGCCAGATTTACCTTAAGAGAGAGGACCTTAACCACACAGGCGCTCACAAGCTCAATCACTGTATGGGTGAAGGACTCCTTGCAAAATATATGGGTAAGAAAAAGCTTATTGCAGAAACCGGCGCAGGTCAGCACGGTGTTGCTCTTGCAACTGCTGCCGCATATTTCGGTATGGAATGTGATATCTATATGGGTGAGGTTGATATTGCAAAGCAGCACCCTAATGTAATCAGAATGAAGATGCTCGGTGCCAATGTTGTTCCCGTCACTCACGGACTTAAGACACTTAAGGAAGCTGTTGACGCTGCCTTTGACGCATATCTCAAGGAATACGATCACGCTATTTACTGTATCGGCTCTGCCCTCGGTCCCCATCCCTTCCCTAAAATGGTAAGAGATTTCCAGGCTATCATCGGCATTGAAGCAAGAGAGCAGTTCCTTGAAATGACAGGCAATCTCCCTGACGCAGTATGTGCCTGCGTAGGCGGCGGCTCAAACTCAATAGGTACCTTCGTGCCCTTCCTTGCAGATCCCGTAGAAATCATCGGTGTAGAACCTCTCGGAAGAGGCTCTGCCGTAGGTGACCACGCCGCAACAATGGCATTCGGCTCAAAGGGCAGACTCCACGGCTTTGAAAGCTATCTTCTTCAGGACGATAAGGGTGAGCCTCTTCCCGTTTACTCAATTGCCAGCGGTCTTGACTATCCCGGTGTAGGTCCCGAACACGCAAACCTCAGAGATATGGGCAGAGTAACCTATGACACCATCTCTGACGAGGAAGCTATGGAAGCCTTCTTCCTTCTTACAAGATACGAGGGTATTATCCCTGCTATCGAGTCCTCACATGCTGTTGCTTATGCAATCAGATATGCAAAGGCTCACAAGTCCGGCTCAATTCTTGTTACTCTCTCCGGTAGAGGCGACAAGGATATTGACTATGTTTACGAGCAGTACGGCTGTGGTGAACAGTATATGGAAAAGTACGAGAAATAAGAATAACGGTATAT
>JAZRQQ010000094.1:0-5461 GCA_045649935.1 Acutalibacteraceae bacterium
CTTCAATGCTTCCTATGGCAGTGCTTGAAAGGGCACAGAAAGACCTTATCTGCTACGGTGACAGCGGTATGTCCGTTATGGAAATGAGCCACCGCTCCCCCGATTACGACAAAATCATCAAGGATGCTGAGGCACTTCTTCGTGAGATTATGAGCATCCCCGATAATTACAAGGTGCTTTTCCTTCAGGGCGGTGCTTCAACTCAGTTTGCCGCTGTTCCTCTCAACCTGATGAACAAAAATCACAAGGCTGACTACATTCTTTCAGGTCAGTTCTCCACAAAGGCATTCAAGGAAGCTCAGAAATACGGTGACGTTGTAGCTGCCGCATCATCAAAGGATGATAATTTCAGCCGCATTCCCGAAACAACAAGAGAGTCCTTCAGAAAAGATGCAGACTATGTTCACATCTGCTACAACAACACAATTTACGGTACAAAGTTCGGCTATATTCCCGACACAGGAGATATTCCCCTTGTTGCAGATATGTCCTCCTGCATTATTTCCGAGCCCGTTGATGTAAGCAAGTTCGGTATGATTTATGCCGGCGCTCAGAAAAATATGGCTCCTGCAGGTCTTACAATTGTTATTGTACGTGAGGATTTAATCGGAAACGCAAGAGAAGATATCCCCGCAATGTTCGATTATAAGCTTATGGCAGATAACGAATCAATGTACAATACACCACCCTGCTACTGCATCTATGTTGCAAAGCTTGTTTATGAGTGGATTAAGTCTCTCGGCGGTCTTACAGAAATGAAGAAGCTCAACGAGAAAAAGGCAGCTCTTCTTTACGATTATCTTGATTCTCAGGATTACTATATTGCTCCTACAGAAAAGAACAGCCGTTCAATGATGAACGTAACCTTCGTTACCGGTGATGCAGAGCTTGATAAGAAGTTTGCTGCAGAGGCAGGCAAGGCAGGTCTCAAGAACCTTAAGGGTCACAGAAGTGTAGGCGGTATGAGAGCTTCAATTTACAATGCAATGCCTTACGAGGGTGTTGAGGCACTTGTTGCATTTATGAAGAAATTTGCTGAAGAAAATCCCAAGGCATAATTATTTTGGAGTGAGAGAGAAATGAAAAAGATTAAAACAATGAATAAAATTGCCGCTATCGGTCTTGATCAGCTTGATACTGACAAATTCGAAATCAGCGACAGCATAGAAAATCCCGACGGTATTATGGTCCGTTCAGCTTCCCTTCACGATGTTGAATTCGGTGATAACTTAAAAGCAATCGTACGTTGCGGTGCAGGTGTGAACAATATCCCCTGTGACAAGTGTGCAGAAAAGGGTATTATTGTTTTCAATACTCCCGGCGCCAATGCAAACGGTGTTAAGGAGCTTACAATTGCTTCTCTTCTTCTTGCTTCAAGAAAGATAGTTGACGGTATTCAGTGGGCAAACGGTCTTACCGAAGATGTTGCAAAGCAGGTTGAAAAGGGCAAGAGTGCTTTCGGCGGCAACGAGATTTCAGGTAAAACTCTCGGTGTTATCGGTCTTGGTGCAATCGGCGGTCTTGTTGCCAATGCTGCAAAGAGCCTTGGTATGAAGGTTCTCGGCTGTGACAACTTTATTACCGTTGAAGCTGCATGGCATCTTTCAAGATCAATCAATAAGGCTTCAAGCTATGAAGAGGTTTATGCTCAGGCTGACTATATCACTCTTCATATTCCCTCTAACGAAAAGACAAGAGGTATGATTAATAAGGAAGCTATTGCAAAGATGAAGGACGGCGTAAAGATTATCAACCTTTCCCGTGCTGACCTTGTAAATAACGATGATATCAAGGAGGCTCTTGCAAGCGGTAAGGTAAGCTGCTATGTAACCGACTTCCCCACAGAGGAGACAATCAACGTTCCCGGTATCATTACAACTCCCCACCTTGGTGCTTCAACTGCTGAGAGTGAGGATAATTGTGCTGTTATGGCAGCTCATCAGATTGACGATTTCCTTACTAACGGTAACATCAAGAACAGCGTTAACTATCCTGATATTTCAATGGCAAGAAGTGAAGGCGGACGTCTTCTTGTGCTTCATAAGAATCTTCCCAATATTCTTTCTGCTATTACCTCACTTATTTCCGATCAGGGCATCAACATCAATCATATGGCTAACCGTTCAAAGGGCGATTATGCATGTACAATTGTTGATACACCTACAGTTCTTGACGATTCAATTATTGAGAACATCTCAAAGGGTGAGCACGTTATCAGAGTAATCAAGTTTGACTGATAAGTAAATATTGATTAAAAGCAGCTGTGTACCGGCTGCTTTTATTTTTTCGGTATGTTAAAGCATATTGATTTTTATTGCATTTTTATGTATAATATTTTCTGATATTATATAAGGAAGGGATAATTGAAATGGATCACGGATTAAAGGTTGCACTTACGGTGCTTATAATAATTGCTGCAGTTATATTTATTGCCTGGCTCGGATTGGGCTTTGCCTTTTTCTTTATAGCGCTCGGAAATAAAAAGAGAAAGGATATAACCGTTCCCTGCAAGGGCAGTCTCTTTGAAAAAAATAAGGATAACATAAACCTCATCAGAGGATATAAATGGTATGATAACACCTATCATCAGGAGGTTATCATCAAAAACCGTAAGGGTGAGAATCTTCACGGCGTAGAATTCCGTAACCCTTCAAACAGCAATATCTGGGCTGTTGTTCTTCACGGCTGGACAAACGTCAACAGAGAGATGTCAAGCTATGCCCAGGAGTTCTACAGAAGAGGCTTCAACGTACTTATGCCTGACCTCAGAGGTCACAATAACAGTGAACATAAATTTGTTACTATGGGCTGGAATGACAGATTAGACGTTGTGGACTGGATTAACAGCATCGTTAAAGAAAATCCCAAGGCAAGAATCATTATTCAGGGCACATCAATGGGCGGCGCCACAACTATGATGACAACAGGTGAGGAGCTTCCCGAAAATGTTGTTCTTGCTATTGAGGACTGCGGTTATACTAACGTCAAGGATGTATTCACCGACCGCTGCAGAAGAAAGTATCATCTTCCGCCGAAGCTCGTTATGCCTCAGGCAAGCTTTATATGCAGAATTATCAACGGCTTCTTTTTCGGTACAGCCTCAAGTGTTGAGCAGGTAAAGAAATCAAAAACTCCTACTCTTTTCATTCACGGAGACAAGGATGACTTTGTTCTTCTTTCCAATCTTCAGCCGGTATTTGATGCCTGTGCGGCACCTAAGGAAATGCATATTGTAAAGGGTGCAGAGCATGCTTTGTCATCTCATTGGTTCCACGAAGAGTATTGGGCAAGAGTGGATGACTTCCTTGAAAAATATCTCTATTCAGCTAATGTGAACTGATTTTTAAAAAGAACAGAATAAAAGCCATTGTAAAAGCTTCAGGCTGATATAATGGCTTTTATATTTTTGTATATTTTGTATGTTTATGTTGAATTTGTCATAATATAGTGGTATACTGTGTTCAGATAAGCTGTAAAATGCTTATCCGGACAAACCTTAAGGAGAACATCTTATGAAGAGACAAAATGTATTGAAAAGAACACTCGCTATCTTCCTTGCATTAGTTATGCTTATGAGCTTTGCTGCCTGCTCAGGCAATAAAGAAGAGGAAGAGACCACCACTGAAGCTACAGAGACTACGGAGACAACCGAGCCTACCACGGCAGCTCCCGTTTACGATAAGAAAATCAACAGACTTACGGGTATTTCCGATCTGTCCAAAAAGGCATACGGAAAAAGACCGGTTGCAATTATGATAAACAATATTAAAGCCGCATTGCCTCAGTACGGTATTGCAGATGCAGATATTATGTTTGAGGTTGTTGTTGAAGGCGGTATTACAAGAATGATGGCTGTTTACGGTGACTATACCAAGGTTCCGAATGTCTGCTCCGTAAGAAGCTGTCGTTATTATTATCCTATTCTTGCTTACGGACTTGATGCAGTTTATATCTGCTTCGGCAGTAATACAACTCTCGGCACACCTACCCTTGAAAGACTCGGTATTGACTATTTTGACGGTGCGGCAAATTATGTCACCAATCTTTTCGGCAGAGATGCTCAGAGACTCAAAACCTACAGCAGTGAGCATACAGCTTACGTAAAGGGTGAAAATATTCCTTATGTTCTTGAAAAGAGTGATATAAGAACAGATTACAAGGAAGGCAAGGATGTTCCTGTTTTCAATTTCCGTGAAGCTTCTGCAGCTGCAGGAGATATGGAAAGCAGTGAGGTAAAGCTCACCTTCTCCAATTCCTATTACAGCACCTTCAGTTACAGCAGCGAGGACAAGGTTTACTACAAGCAGCACAGCGGCTCTGCCCATAAGGACAGCGCAACAGGTGAACAGCTTAACTATGTCAATGTCTTTGCACTTGAAACTGAGGTAAAAACCTATAAAAAGGGTCCGCTTATGAAGGTTGCACTTGAAGGCGGAAGCGGCTACTATTTCTCAATGGGTAAGGGTCAGAAGATTACATGGCAGAAGAAGACCGAGGGCGATACCATTGAAGTATTTGATGCTGACGGAAATCCTCTTGAGGTTAATCCCGGTAACAGCTATATAGGTATTCTTTCACCGGACTCAATAAAAATTAACGGTGAAAGCCCCGTAACAACTACAGCAGCGGCAGAAATATCAGCTGCAGAATAATTAAGTAAAAACGGTAAGAAGTCACAGAAAGCTGTGGCTTCTTTTTTTATATTACGGTCATATTTGTCGGTGATATAAAATTGTAAGGGAAAGTATGAAGACTGAAATACAGGTGGATGAAGAAACAGCAGGTGGAGGGGACCGGGGATGTTTTTTTGCAGAGGGCGCAAGGAGGGCCGCGGCGGCGAGCCGCGAAAATGCCGGCGGAGCCGGTATTTTCCATTTGTGTGCCTTGGCACACAAATGCCCCGTACGCTGCTGCGCAGCGCACGGGGGCGGCTCGCCGCCGCTCCCTCAACCGCCCTGTAAATTTAAAATCTCTCCCGTATCCTCCACGTCCTGCAGAGTCTTCCTTAGAGCTCTCTGTTCCGACAAAATTCTGCCTTTCCCCATAAAAACACACCTCCTCAGAGGGAAGTGCTTTAAAAATATAATCAATGTCTCGTGTCATCAGAAAAACATTCACAGAATCTTGCCTGAAATGAAGGCTCCTCATCGCCTGCATAAAGATGGCTCAGGTCACCGTACTGAAGACAGGTAAAGATAGCTGTACCCTGTTCTCTTTCCTGTGTGACGATTCTTGTTACCGACGAGGGAAGAGCAACAAAGTTGTGCCACATAACCATAGGAGAAATGCCGAAGATATGTGAAAGTATAACGGACTCAACACCGAAATGGCAGAAGAGAACAATTCTTGCGTGGCTTTCCTTTTCTACACGGAAAAGCTTGCCGTCGTGTACATATCCGTACTTTTTAAGAAGCTCATCAACGCCGTCACATACCTCTTTATACTGCTTGTAAGCTCCGCC